>CAZHHH010000069.1:6115-14681 GCA_964532085.1 uncultured Marinilabiliaceae bacterium | reverse complement strand
TCCACAAGCTTGTATGCAGTCTCTTTTGCACACCAAAGCAGAGCATTATATAGTTCGTTTTTTCCTTCTTCTATAAATGCTTCTTCTTTCGAATTAAGAAACCACCAAGCAAGCTTCGAAATTCTTGGAGATGGGTGTTCAATATCTATTCCAACTAGTTGATTTTCTGCAACCACAACAGCTGCATAGCCATCTGTGTGAGAAATGCTAAATCCTAAATTATTAGTTTTAAAAAATGGTTTCCCATTATTAGTATAACTTACTTTATCATAACAGTTAGTTAATCTTTGTAATAAAACTCTAGTTGCCAACCATTCTACTCTTTTGGCAGGATGTTTTATTCTGTGAAAACGAGCACCAGTCTCCTCATTCAATTTTATTTGAGGCAGTAATTCCTCTTCGGTTTCAGTAATTTCCCAAATACCGATTTTCTTATTTCCTACAATTCTCTCAAAAATTAGAGCCATATTTTAACTTCAATTTTTCCAACGTATAGTCTCCACCAAATACATTATGTCTTCGGTAAGAAAGTCAATAACAGGGGCTAGGGAATCTTTGTTTGGGTGTGTTTGAAAATATAATGAGCCTCTTAGAAAGTGTTCAACACTGTCAGTAGCAAAAAATTGCATTGGAGAGGCAGCATTACCTTTTATTTCGAACAACATACCATATAAATTATTTTTCTCATTAATAAATATATGTTCCTCAATAGCATCAGCTTTAACAACGTGGTTGTAAGCTAGTTTAATATTATCTTCATACAGTTCATACAAGTTGTCAGAAACATTTTTATAGCTAATGTGAATTTTTGCTTTATAGTTAGGAAAACTCACATTTATCCAATATGGTTCTGCATTTGTTGAAATACTATTCTCAATAATGCTGTATGTCGGATATTCAAATGTATATGGCATAATAGAGTCAAGGGTTTGATAACTTCTTTCAGGAAAGTCAATACGAAAATAACCTCTCGGTTTTGGTGTATATCCTTTTCCACAACTCACAAAAGTCAATATAATTGCTAGAGATATAAATATTTTAAAATGTTTTTTTAGCATATTAATTTGTTGAGAATTTAACTTTTTTAATCCGTCTTTGATCAGCGGCCATAATTGTAAACTTATACCCTTTAAATTCTATTATCTCATTTTTTATAGGAATTTCTCCTCTTAGTTCTAGAAGCATTCCGGCAATAGTTTCGGCTTCCTCTATCACCTTATCAAAAGCATCTTCTGGAATGTTAGTTATTTTTAAGAAGTCTTTAATCTGTGTTTTTGCTTCAAATAAATAACTACCATCTGGGAGGGTGATAAAGCTTAAATCTTCATCATCAAGCTCATCACTAATGTCTCCTACAATCTCTTCCAGAATATCTTCTAATGTAATTATTCCTGCAGTACCACCATATTCATCAACCACAATAGCCATATGGTTTTTTCGAGTTTTAAACTCTTTTAATAAATCATTTAGCTTTTTATTCTCAGGAACATAATATGCTTGTCTAATAAGTTTTTGCCATTTAAAACTGTTGTCTCTATCTAGATGAGGAAGCAAATCTTTAACATATAAAATTCCTTTAACATTGTCTGGTCCATCATCAAAAACAGGGAATCTAGAGTATCCAGACTCAATAACTATGGATAAAACTTTAGAAAGTTCGTACGTAAAATCCAAATCCTCAATATCTATTCTAGAAGTCATAATCTCTGAAACCAGAATATTACCAAAATTAACAATCCCTTTAAGTATCTCCTTGCTTTCTGTAGCTTCATCATCTGCCAAGTCAAGAGCTTGAGAAATGTCATCCATTGATAGACCTTTCATCTTTTTTGCCAAACGCTTATTTACAATATTTGTGGATTTTACTAAAACAGAACTAAGTGGTTTAAAAAACTTTTTTAATATCAAAAGTGGATAAGCCATAAGTGAAGCAACCTTTTTAGGATGTAAGCCTGCATACACCTTAGGCAAAATCTCACCGAAGAATAAAATTAATCCTGCAATTATAATTGCTTCAAATATAAACAGAACAGCTGGCGAGCCATCAAAAATAAAGATGTTCTCAGCAACGTATGCTGAAAGCATAACTATTCCAACATTCACAAAATTATTACTTATTAAAATAGTCGCTAATAAGTAGTCAGACTCCTTTAAATGTTTTATAATAAGCTTAGAAGAGCGAGTTTGTGAAACCTCAATCTCTTCAATCTCCTTTGGTTTGAGTGAGAAATATGCAACTTCAGACCCTGAAAAAAGAGCAGAACTTATTAGTAGTAATGCAATTAAGAGCAGTACTATTGCAATAAAAAAAGATATTGGCTGTAATTGAACAGCGATAATAAAACTCATATAATATCTTTATGTTTCAATACTTTTCTAATTAAAATGGTAAATCATCTTCTGGCTCATCCGGGATAGGAGTGCTTACAGATTCATTTGCCACTTGTGGTGCCGTCTGTTGGTTATACGGCGTGCTTGGTGTTTCTCCAGTTTCAGGTCGTCTTCCTAATAGGTTTATTGTATCAGCATAAATTTCTGTGGTATATTTAGTTACACCGTTAGCATCTTCATAGCTACGCGTTCTAATTTTACCTTCGACATAAACTTGTGTGCCTTTCTTGATATAATTTTCTGCAAGTTTTGCTAATCCTCGCCAAGCAACAATTCTGTGCCACTCTGTGCGCTCTGGAACCTCTTTGCCATCACGTGTTTTAAAAGCACGCTCAGTAGTAGCTACTGAAAAATTTGCTACTGCACTGTCATTATCAAAATATTTAATTTCGGGATCACCACCCACATTGCCTACTAATATTACTTTATTTACCATAGCTAAAATTACTTTTGATTAAGAATTAAGATTATATTAAAAAACTAATTTACAAAATTAAAACTATATTTATGAAAATCATCTATTATTATTTAAATAAAATAATTAAAAGATAGGTAAACAGCTTTCATTAAAATGATAAGACCAATGTTTTATAATAGTAAACGACATCCTATATAATATTATATGTTTTTTCCTTATGTTAATTTATTTTGAATGTTATTGACGTATAAATTTAGTTTTCTATGTTATTTTATTTGGTTTTATGTTAAATATTGTGATATATTTATCTCTAAACTACTATAAAACAGCTGGTTTTATCTTTTTTTTATTAAATTGTTTCAAAAATAGTGTTCTTATTTTTTTTTATGGTTAAAAGAAATTATATTTGCATTCTAATTTACATATAATATAAACAACTGATAATTAATTAATTTAAAAGAGATGACAAAGGCTGACGTTGTAAACGAGATTTCAAAAGGCACTGGTATAGAGAAAGTAACTGTTCAGAAGACCATTGAGGCTTTTATGGAAACAATCAAAGCAAGTTTGATTCAAGGGGAGAATGTTTATTTAAGAGGATTTGGTAGTTTTGTAGTAAGAAAAAGAGCTCAAAAAACAGCTCGTAATATTTCTAAAAACACCACTATTATTATCCCTGAACACTATATACCTTCATTTAAACCATCAAAGAAATTTGTTACGAAGGTAAAAGATAATGTAAAAACAATTGTAGAATAACTTTTAAAACGTATTACCATGCCAAGTGGGAAAAAGAGAAAAAGGCATAAAATGGCCACTCATAAAAGAAAAAAGAGATTAAGAAAAAACAGACATAAGAAAAAGAAATAGTCTGTTTTCAAGTTATTTTGAAGAACAAACAGATATCTGTTTGTTCTTTTTTATAAAAAGTTCTTTGAAATATTAATTTTAAATCAAAAGTAAATTGTAGTGAGTGCAGAATTATTCGTAGATGTTGCACAGAAAGAATTAACAATTGCTTTGCTTGAAGATAAACGCCTAGCGTTATTACGAAAAGAGGAAAGTAACGTTCACTTTGCAGTGGGCGATATATATTTAGGACGGGTAAAGAAAATTATGCCTGGATTAAATGCCGCTTTCGTAAATGTAGGGTATGAAAAAGATGCATTTTTGCATTATTTAGATCTTGGACCACAATTCAGAACTCTTCAAAAGCATGTTAACTCTCTTAGAGCAAAAAAAGGATCTACATCATTGCATAAGCTAAAGCCAGAAAATGATATTGACAAGCATGGAACTATTTCACAAGTGTTAGCATCAGGACAAGAGGTATTGGTTCAAGTAGCAAAAGAACCAATTTCTACCAAAGGTCCTCGTTTGACATCAGAAATATCCATAGCTGGAAGAAATTTAATTCTATTACCATTTTCAAACAGAGTATCTGTTAGTCAAAAAATTCTAAAACACGAAGAGAGAAATAGATTAAGAAGACTACTGCAAAGTATAAAACCCAGAAATTATGGAGTTATTATTAGAACTGTTGCAGAGGGTAAACGTGTTGCTGAATTAGACAAAGAACTTAAAACTTTAGTAAAAAGGTGGGAAGAATCTTTGGAGAAACTCCATAGAACAAACCCTCCAGGCTTAGTTTTAGGTGAAATTGGAAGAACAACAGCTCTGTTACGTGACATTTTTAATCCATCTTTTCAAGGTGTTGTTATAAACGACCATGACATGTATCGAGAATTAAAAGATTATGTTGGGTTGATTGCACCTGGACGAGAAAGGATAGTGAGGTTTCATAATAATGACAATGTTTCATTATTTGATCAATACGGTATTGAAAAGCAGATAAAATCTTCATTTGGGCAGACTGTTTCATTTAAAAGCGGAGCATATTTAATTATTCAACATACCGAAGCTCTGCATGCTATTGATGTTAATAGTGGAAATAGATCAAAATCTGCCGCGACTCAGGAGACAAATGCATTAGAAGTGAACTTAGCAGCCACAGAAGAGATTGCTCGACAGCTTAGGCTTAGAGATATGGGCGGTATAATCGTTGTTGATTTTATTGATATGCAAAAACACGAAAACCGTCAAAAAGTATATGAAAAAATGAAAGAAGCTATGGCTTCTGATAACACAAAGCATAATATTTTGCCGCTAAGTAAATTCGGATTAATGCAAATAACACGACAAAGAGTCAGACCAGAAATGCATATTGATACCGAAGAAAAATGTCCATCTTGTAAAGGAACAGGAGTAGTAGAACCATCTATCTTATTCGTAGATAGAGTGGAGTCAGTAATAAGGCATATAGCTGATGCTAATGTAAAAAAGAAAGTAATTGTATGGGTTCATCCATATGTAAATGCGTATTTGAACAAGGGAGTTATCTCTTTAATAACAAAATGGAAATTCAAATATGGCTTTAACATTAAGGTGAAACCAACTGATACAGTAGAATTGTTGGAGTTCAAGATTACCGATAATAAAAACAAAAAAATCAGTCTTTAATCAAGACTGATTTTTTTATATTTTCTTCAACTAACTTATCAGCTATATCAACACATTTTCTACAACTAACAAGATTTAATTTTCGTATTTCTCTACATAATGCAGAACCAGTTTTTGCTTCAAATTTTAATAAAGTGTCGTTATATTCTACATCTGAGGTTGTAAGTTCTAATGCAGCGTGTAAGGCACCGCAATGGCCATAAGGTGCACGACCACTTCCAAATTTTTTAATCTTTTTTACTAAAGAAGAATCTCCAGTCCACTTATGAATAATGGCTTGTGCACAATTATATTTGTAAACTGGATGATGATATAAGTTGGATGCTTTTTCTTCCTCTTTTCTGTTCATATTATAAAAATATTTTACACCATTTGTCGAATTGTTCCACTTGGTGAATTCCAAATTTACTAAAACTTTTCCTAATTTTAGAAATAGACTTCTCATTTTCCAATTCGCCCTTTCCTTTTGAATAAAACAGATCAGCAAAGCATAAAAGTTGTTCTTCAATTGAAATAGGTAGCATATCATAATGAGGCAAAGGCAGATTATTGTTTATAATATCCTCTTTTGATAATCCTGTACCAGTATGCCTCTCTGCAAAAAGAGCTAAATGTTTAAATTTAGTTTTTTCAATAATTTCTTTACCCAAAACTCCATGCATAATATATGGATGTTTACCATAGCAATTTATTTTTGGCGAGTTGGTCTTAATAATCCCAATATCATGAAGCATTACGCCATCTATTAATAAATCTATATTGATATTGAGTTCTGGTTTTTGATTTGCTATTAATAGGGCTTTATTCAGAACCATTTTGCTATGAATCAATAAAATCTCTTTCGCTTTTTCATTCTCTTTATAGATATAATCAATCAATTCATAAATCTCTTTTTTTATCATAAATTGCTAAATGTTTGATTTTATATTAAACAGTTAATAAATATAAAAAGAGTTTGATATGATATCAAATTTTGTGTTTAAATAAAATAGTTTTGTATATTTGCGCATTAAAAGGTCTTAATATCCACAATTAAAATAATTATTATGCAAATTACAAAGGATAATATAGTAGGAGAGTTGGTTTCTTTAAATTATAAAGCAGCTGACGTGTTTAGTCAATATGGTATTGACTTCTGTTGTGCGGGAAATATCTCATTAGATAGAGCAGCTTCAAAACATGAAGTGTCTGTTGATGAGTTAGTAGGTAAATTAGAGGATGTTTTCTCTGTAAAAGATGTTGAGTCAGACTTAATTAGCCGTTTGCCATTAGATGCACTAATTGATCATATTGTAGAGAATCATCATCAATATATCCGTGATAATGTTAATGTAGTTCCACAATATGTAAATAAAGTTGCTGAGGTTCATGGTGGTCGTCATCCTGAGATGGTAGAGGTTAAAGCTCTATTTGATGAGGCATGTGCAGAGTTATCATCTCATATTGTAAAAGAGGAAGAAATATTATTTCCATATATCAAAGAGTTAGTGGCAGCACAAAAAGAAGGTCGTAAGCCAGCACAAGCTCCTTTTGGTTCAGTTGGTTCTCCAATTGAAGCAATGATGGCTGAGCATGCAGATGAGGGTGAGCGTTTTAGACAAATATCAGAGTTGACAAATGGTTACCAGTTACCACTTGGCGGATGTACTACTTTTAGAGTTTCTTTAGAGAAATTAAAAGAATTTGAAACAGATTTACATAGACATATACATCTAGAAAATAACATATTATTTATAAAAGCCTTAGAGTTAGAAAAAAGTTTGTAACTTTATTCTTTAAAATAAAATAAAAATTTATGTTATCTAAGGCATCAGAATATGCAATAAGAGCATTAGTATATATATGTATTAAAAGCCATGACTCTAAACGACCAGGTTATAGAGAAATTGCAAAACAAATTGAGGCACCTGAGCAATTCACAGCTAAGGTGCTTCAGTCGTTAGTTAGAAGTGGATTTTTGCGCTCAGTGCGCGGACGTGGTGGTGGGTTTTTCTTCGAAGAGGGGTCTAAACCAATAACAATTCTTGAAATTATAACAGAAATCGAAGGTGATCATCTCTTCACAAGGTGTGGAATAGGACTAAATCAATGCTCCGATGAATTTCCTTGTCCAATACATCATCAATATGCTATTATTAGAGAGCAATATAAAAAACTTGCAGAGTCAACAACTATTGAAAGTTTGGCTGAAAGAATAATTGCAGGTGATGCTGTTTTAAATAGACTTTAAAGCAAAAGATAAAATTGTTTGTAGATTAAAATTTATATATTAGCAACTTAAATTTTAATCTACAATTTTATGTCTTTTGTTGAGGTCAAAAATGTGTCAAAAAAATATGCTAACCATTTAGCATTAGACAAAGTAAATTTCTCAATTCCTGAAAATCAAATTTTTGGACTTCTCGGTCCAAATGGGGCAGGGAAAACAACTTTTATAAGAATTCTAAATCAAATTACTGCGGCTGATAGTGGTAAAATACTGATTAATAATGAGCCATTGAGTCCACATCATATATCTTTAATTGGCTATCTGCCAGAGGAGAGAGGATTGTATAAAAAAATGAAAGTTGGAGAGCAGGCAATCTATTTATCCCAATTAAAAGGTCTTACCAAAAATGATGCACTAAAGAAGTTGAAATATTGGTTCGAAAAGTTTGAAATAACAACCTGGTGGGATAAGAAAGTAGAAGAGCTATCTAAAGGAATGCAACAAAAGGTGCAATTTATAACTACTGTATTGCACGAACCAAAACTTCTTATTCTAGATGAGCCTTTTAGCGGTTTTGACCCGATAAATGCCAACCATCTTAAAGAGGAGATTCTTAATCTGAAAAGTCAAGGTGCAACAATAATATTTAGTACGCACAATATGGCTTCAGTTGAGGAGTTGTGTGATAATATTACTTTGATTAATAAAGGAAAATCTATCCTTAGCGGAAAAGTACACGATATTAGAAAAGAGTTTAGCGAAAATAAGGTAGCGTTAGAATATTCAAATCCATCAGATAATTTATCAGAATTATTAAATAGTAAATATAATTCTACAAATGTTGTTGAACTTGGCCATAGTACTCAAGTTGAGCTAACTCTAGGTGAAAAAGAGACACTAAATGACTTGCTGCAAGAGGTAACTTCGTTATGTAGTATTCATTCTTGCAATGAAATTCTCCCACGAATGGATGATGTATTCATTAAGGCAGTTAATCAAAATAAATAATCTTCGCTTTTAAATTAAAA
>CAZHHH010000069.1:0-6015 GCA_964532085.1 uncultured Marinilabiliaceae bacterium | reverse complement strand
TTTTTAGATTAATTTCAGATAATCAAATTGTAATTGATGTTCGTGATTATGTAAAAGGTGAGTTGCGTAGAGTTTTAATTGATAAAAAGCTACACTCTTATGAAATTGAGGAATTAGACAAAATTGTAAAGGAGTTGTCAGATGTTCAAGTTACTCTTACGACTGTAAAAATAGATGATTTAGGTGGCGAAAAGGAGAGTGCTGTTGAAATTTCAATGGTGATAAGTATGCTTTTTGCTTTTATATCATATTTTGTAATATTTATTTATGGTAATCAAGTTATGCGTGGCGTTTCTGAAGAAAAGAGCAGTAGAATCGTCGAAGTTATTATCTCTTCCATAAAGCCTTTTCAGTTGATGATGGGCAAAATTGTGGGAATAGCACTAGTTGCTTTAACTCAATTTATTTTGTGGATAATATTGACTTTTGGTATTGTTACTATAGCTCAATCTGTTATCCCATCAACGTTTGAACAAGATAAGCTGGTTGAAATGATTGAAAATAGCGAAGCCAATGACTTTGTTGCAGAAAATGAGATGTCAGATTTTGATTTTCACCAAATATTAAATAGCGTTAAAGAGCAAAATATTGGTCAAATGCTCTTTATATTTATACTATATTTTATAGGTGGTTATTTTCTTTATGCGTCTTTCTTTGCTGCAGTTGGTTCAGCAGTAGATGCAGAAACAGATTCGCAGCAATTTGTTTTACCAATCACTATTCCTGTAATTATTGGACTTTATATCGCTATGTTTGCTTTTAAAGTTCCACATAGCCCACTGGCAGTATGGGCTTCTATGATACCACTAACTTCTCCAATGGTAATGCTTGCAAGGTTACCATTTGATGTGCCAATGTGGGAAATTATAGTTTCTTTAATTATTTTAGCTGCAAGTTTTATACTGTCAACTTGGTTTGCAGCAAGGATATATAGAACAGGAATTTTAATGTATGGCAAAAAAGTTACATATAAAGAGTTGTGGAGGTGGTTTAAGTATTCAAGAAAATGATTAAATTAGTGAGAAATTGAATCTTATACCTAATTAAAGAAAAATATTGTTTTATAAATAATTTATTTTTTAGATGGAAAAGGCACGTGTAGCAATTATTGACTTAGGAACAAATACTTTCAATCTCTTGATTACTGAGGTTGTTAGAAATTCATATAGAATCTTAGAAGAATCTAAATGTCCTGTAAAACTAGGTGAAGGAGGAATTCATAAAGCAACTATTACAGATGATGCAATGAATAGAGGTGTTGAAGCTCTTACAAATCATCTAATAACCATATCTGAATATCAGGTGGATAGTATATTTTGTTTTGCAACTTCTGCAATTAGAAGTGCTGTTAATGGTGCTGAATTTGTTAGGAAAGTAAAGCAAGATTTAGGCCTTTCAATCCGTGTAATACCGGGCGATGAGGAAGCGCAAACTATTTTTGATGGTATAAAACAAGTTGTGCCGTTGGATAATCTCTATTCACTAATTATGGATATTGGAGGTGGTAGTGTGGAGTTTATTATTGCAAATAAAAACGGAATAGCGTGGAAAGAGAGTTATAATATAGGAACTGCACGAATTCTCGAAAGTTTCAATTATCCAGATCCAATCCCAAATAAAGATGTGCAACAAATAACGGATTATATTAATAAAGAGCTTGCTTCACTTTTCGATGCAGTTAAAAAATATCCTATTTACAAATTGGTAGGTTCATCAGGGTCATTTGATACAATGGCCGATATGATTGCAAAAAAGGAGTACCCGTTGCTAGATAATTCTAAAATAACAAATTTTAAAATTGAGAATGAATATTTTGTAGATTTATATAATCAATTGCGTGATGCAGATTCTCACACTAGAAGATTAATTCCAGGAATGGACGCATCTCGAGTAGATAGTATTGTTCCTGCCTGTATTATGACAAAAATAGTAATGACGAAAATCAAGCCAAAAGAGTTGTGGCAGTGCTCTTTCTCACTTAAAGAGGGAGCGATTTTGCAGATTATAAATACAGAATTATAAATAATAAAAAAGGTTTTAATAAATAAGATATGTCTAAAATTTTAGTCATTGACGATGAGAGAAGTATAAGAAATACTCTAAAAGAGATTTTGGAGTATGAAAAATATGAAGTGGAAGTTGCTGAAACTGGTATGGAGGGTATAAAATTGCTTGAAGAACAAAAGTTTGATATTGTTCTTTGTGATATAAAAATGCCTGAAATGGATGGAGTTGAAGTGCTTGAAAAAGTGGTAAAAAAATGGCCACAAATGCCGGTAGTTATGATTTCAGGACACGGAAATATTGACACGGCAGTTGAGGCAATTAAAAAAGGTGCTTACGATTTTATTGAAAAACCACTAGACCTAAATCGTCTTCTTATTACAATTAAAAATGCTTTTGAAAAGAAAAATTTAGTTACAGAAACTATTATTTTAAGAAAGAAAGTAAGCAAATCTTATGAAATTATTGGAGAATCTGCGCCAATTAAGGAGATAAAATCGATGATAGATAAGGTTGCGGCAACTGATGCACGTGTCTTAATTACTGGTGCCAATGGTACAGGTAAAGAGTTAGTTGCGCGTCAACTTTTTGAAAAAAGTAATAGAGCCGACAAACCATTTGTTGATGTTAACTGTGCAGCTATTCCATCTGAACTTATCGAAAGTGAGCTTTTTGGACACGAGAGAGGTGCTTTTACGTCGGCAGTAAAACAGAGAAAAGGAAAATTTGAACAAGCACACGGAGGAACAATATTCTTAGACGAAATAGGCGATATGAGTCTATCTGCACAAGCAAAAGTGCTCAGAGCTCTTCAAGAGAATGTAATTTCAAGAGTTGGAAGTGATAAGGATATTAAAATAGATGTTCGTGTGATAGCAGCAACCAACAAAAATCTCAAAGAGGAGATAAAAGAGGGCAACTTCCGTGAAGATTTATTTCATAGATTAAGTGTTATTATTATAAATGTGCCAACTCTTAAAGAGAGAAAAGACGATATTGAATTGTTGATAAATCATTTTAATAAAATAATTTCTAAAGAGCTTGGCGTTTCTGAGAAAAAGTTTGATAAATCTGCAATAAGTGCACTTCAAGAGCTTGAGTGGACTGGTAATATTCGTGAGTTTAGAAATGTTATCGAGAGATTGATAATATTAGGTGGCGATAAAATTACTGATAAAGAGATAAAAGCGTACGCTATACCAGTTTGGTAATTTTAAAACTATTTGCTTAAATAAAATAAAATGACTAGTAAATTATATCCATTAAAATTTGAACCTCAATTAAAATATAGAGTTTGGGGTGGTGAAAAATTAGAAAAAAATCTTGGTAAAAAAAATATTGGTGAAGAAAATATAGGGGAGAGTTGGGAAATTTCGGCAGTAGAAGATAATATTTCAGTTGTAACAAACGGATTCTTAAAAAGCAATTCACTTGAAGAGTTAATTGAAATATATATGGGCGACTTAGTTGGTGATAAAGTTTTTGAAAAATTTGGACACTTTTTCCCTCTTCTAATAAAATTTATTGATGCTAAAGAGGCTTTATCTATTCAGGTTCACCCCGATGATGAACTTGCAAAATTGCGCCACAACTCTTACGGAAAAACAGAGATGTGGTATGTGGTAGATGCAGAAAAGGATGCATATTTAATCAATGGTTTTTCAGAACAGATTGATTCTGAAAAGTATATTGAGCATATAAAAAATGATACTATTGAATCTGTGTTGGCAAAACATCCTGTAAAAGAGGGAGATACTTTTTTTATACCAGCTGGACGAGTTCACGCCATCGGTGCAGGAATAGTTATTGCAGAGATTCAACAAACTTCTGATGTAACATACAGAATCTATGATTTTAATAGAATAGAAAAAGATGGAAAACCACGACAATTGCATACAAATGAGTCGATAGAAGCAATTGATTATAAGTTGTATGATAATTTTAAAACAGAGTATCAACTAAAGAAAAATAACTCTGTGGACCTTGTAGAGTCAAAATATTTCAAAACGAATATAATCGATTTTGATAAAAAAATTGGTCGTGATTATTATTCATTAGATTCGTTTGTTATTTTAATTGGTGTAAAAGGTAATTCTCAAATAATTTATGACGGTGGAGTTGAAGAACTTAATTTTGGTGAAACAATTTTAATACCAGCAGAATTACGACAAATAGCAATTGAACCAATTGATAATTCTAAGATTTTGGAGGTCTATATTCCGTAATTGAAATAAAATAACTCATTTTGGTTATAATTTTAAATTTTTAATGCTTTTTTATTAAAATATTGTAACAAATACAGACAAATTGCTTTAAATTTGTGATTTTAATTTTTATAGTGTTGCTATACAGTATTAAATCTTTTTATCATTGTTAAATAATAGTTTTTATGACAAAAGTTTTAAAGTTTGGAGGAACTTCTGTTGGTTCTGCAGAAAAAATAAAAGAGGTTGCTCAATTAATTAAAAATCCAGATAGAAAAATAGTTGTACTTTCGGCTATGGCTGGTACAACAAATAGTTTAGTTGAGATTTCCAATTATTTATATAAAAAGAATAAAGATGGTGCTCTGGAGATAATTAATCAATTAAAGAGAAATTATAAAGAGGTCATTGAAGAGCTGTATAGCACAGATAACTATAAAGAGAAAGCTGAGGCAGTAATAAATGAACGATTTGATTATTTGAAAAAGTTTACAAAAGATACTTTCACTATTGTTGAAGAGAAAGATGTTTTGGCTCAAGGTGAGTTGATGTCAACGGCTATGGTGAACTTTTATCTTCAAGAGCTTGGGGTAAAATCAGAGTTGCTTTCTGCCTTTGACTTTATGAGAACAAACAATGCAGGCGAGCCAGATTCTAAATTTATCAAACAGAATTTAGAAAATGTGTTGAGCAAATATCCAAAAACTGATTTGTTTATAACACAAGGTTTCGTTTGCTTAAATGCTTATGGTGAGATAGATAACTTAGAAAGAGGTGGTAGTGATTATACTGCGTCACTAATTGGTGCAGCAATAAAAGCTGATGAGATTCAGATTTGGACAGATATTGATGGTATGCATAATAATGACCCACGATATGTCGAAAATACCAAATCTATTGCTCATCTCTCTTTTGATGAAGCTGCAGAGTTAGCATATTTTGGTGCTAAAATTCTGCATCCAACAAGTGTTCTACCTGCAAAATTGGCTAATGTTCCAGTTAGGATATTAAATACTAACAATCCAAAAGCCCACGGAACTTTAATATCGGGTGACCAAAATCACGAGGGTATAACAGCAGTTGCTGCAAAAGATGGTATTACAGCTGTAAGAATCAGGTCTGGACGAATGCTTTTAGCATACGGTTTCTTGCGTAAAGTGTTTGAGATTTTTGAAAATCACAAGACTCCAATCGATATGATTACAACTTCAGAGGTGAGTGTTTCTGTAACAATTGATAATGATAAGCATCTTGATGAAATTGTTGATGAACTAATGAAGTTTGGAACTGTAGAGGTTGATAAAGAGCAGGTTATAGTTTGTGTTGTTGGTGATTTAGTTAGAGGAAACAAAGGTTATGCAAATAAAATATTCGAAGCATTAGAAGATATTCCGTTGAGAATGATTTCTTATGGTGGAAGCGACCATAATCTTTCAATTCTAATTGAAGAGGAGTACAAAAAAGATACATTACAAGCACTAAGTGCTAAACTTTTTAAATAACAGTAAATGTCTAAAAATTTTCCAGTTGATAAATTTGAAAATTTAAGAACACCGTTCTATTATTATAATATGCAGCTACTTGAAGAGACTCTCAAGGAGGTTGCATATTGTGCTGATTTATATGATTTTGATATTCATTATGCAATAAAAGCTAATGCTAATAGTGAATTGCTAAAAACTATAAAAAAGTACAATTTTGGAGTTGATTGTGTTAGTGGTTATGAGATAGAGCGCGCTTTGTCTTTGGGGTTTAGTCCAGAAGGTATCGTTTACGCTGGTGTTGGTAAGGCAGATTGGGAAATTGA
>CAZHHH010000068.1:0-14702 GCA_964532085.1 uncultured Marinilabiliaceae bacterium | reverse complement strand
TGACAACACAAAATCTACTAGAAAACCATCGTTCAATAAGGAAGTATTCATCAAAGGATATTGACCAAAACAAATTAGAAAAGCTACTAACTGCTGGTATTAGAGCATCTAACACTGGCAATATGCAACTTTATTCAATAGTTGTAACCCAAGGCGAGGATGAGAAAAAAGCACTTGCTCCAGCACATTTTAATCAACCAATGGTAACAGAGGCTCCTTTGGTTTTAACAATTTGTGCTGATGTGAACCGATTTTCGATTTGGTGCAAAGAGAGAAAAGCTGAGCCGGGATTTGATAATTTTCAATCATTTATAACTGCTGCCATAGATGCAGTTATTGTTGCACAAAACATTGTAGTTTCGGCAGAAGCTATGGGAATGGGCGTTTGCTACTTAGGTACAACATCATATACAGCTGATAAGATTATTGAAATTCTTGACCTGCCAAGAGGAGTAATTCCAATAACTACTTTGACCATTGGCTATCCAGCTGAAACACCAGAACTTACAGAGAGATTACCGCTCGAAGCTGTTATTCATTATGAAAAGTATAATAACTATACCCCAGCTAAGATTGATGAATATTTTGAAGAGAAAGAGTCTATTGAGGAGTATAAAGAGTTTATAAAACAGAATAACAAAGAGACATTGGCACAAGTGTTTACTGATGTTAGGTATCCAAAAGAGAGTAGCGTTAAATTTAGTGAAGTTCTATTGGAGACTTTGAAGAAACAAGGGTTCCTATAAGGTTAAAGAACAAATCTTTATAAGTGAGGGATTTTTATTCTCTTGTCTTCCGCACATCTTTGAGACACCGAAGCTAAGTGGGTTGAAATCAGCCACTTACCAAGATAATTATCTGTTTCTGGGTATCCCAATGCAGAATTCAAAAAATAAAATAAATATATATTTTTCACAAGACGGTGTTAAATATTATTAGCATTATTAGTACAACCCACTACGGGGTTGGTGTTAAGAGATCATTACCCCCATAATGAATTATGGGGTTAGTAACATATAACACCATTCGGTGTTGATGTACATAACGTACTTTTTGCATAATTTAATTTTACGTATTGAAAATCACCCCAAATGGGGTAAAATATGGATAACCCCGTAATTTATTACGGGGTAGATAACTCAATGCAAACCAACCCCAAAGTGGGTTGAATGTGATATATCAGATATAAACAAGATGTTCATCTGTTTCAGGAAGTTCCAATGCGGAAGACAAGAAAAAATCCCTCTAAGTGAGGGATTTTTATTTTAAATTACTTTATCTTTTTCGTAAAATATTTTCCTAACGTCTTACCTGTTTTGGCATAAGCACCTCTAATTCGATAACCCGTATCAGGAACTGCCATTCCTTTACCTTTAATTGTTTCTATTACCACAATCTTATTATCTCTATTATTTTTTTCAACAATAGAAATTGTCGTACTAATTAAAGATGGCTTAGCTTTTACTCCAATATTAAATCCTGGCTCTAAAAAATAAGTGTTAACAATCATTATATACTCTGCACTTTCGTCATTTCTGATTTTCAAATTGTCAGAATACTTATTAAATAACTCAATAAATCCAGGCTCAAATTTATCTGTTTTGTCAGAGTGCCAAGCATTTTCCCATCTCTCACCATTTTCGGAGTCTCCTTTTTTCCTTGCTATATAGTCCTCTTCAGTCATTTTTCCTACTGTTGTGTTCTCAAAAGTAAACTCAAGATTAACTACTTCAACTCCTTTTAATTCATTTAGTTTTCCCTCTTTTATTACAACCTTTTGTGAAAAAGATGCAACTGTAAACAGCATAAATGCCAATGTGAAAATTGTTCTCATAATAATTTTATTTTTAGATTTTATAATTAAATGCAAGTTAAAAAATTATAAACAGGATTGCCATAAATATTTAGAAAAATTTTCTTTAAATCTTCATATTCTCCCTCAACAACCTCCAGCTTCTCATCCATATACCTCTTAAAATCAGACAAATCAGATGCACTGTATAACTCTTTAAATTTTTCACTTTTATTTAAAATATCATAAGCAATATAATTGGTCTTCTTCAATTTGTAATTTTTGTACACTTGTATATCAATCTCTTGAGCTATTTTTATAAACTTCTCATTTTCAGATATTGGCTCCTTATTAATCTCTTTAATAAATTCATTTAAAGGCTTTCCAAAAGAGAGGGAAACCTTCCCTTTTCTACCTCTAATTCCTGCTAATACGCTATTAAAATCTTCATTTTTACTCTTTATATAACTTCCTGTTTTCTCTTTAACATATAATTCAAATGTCTTTTCAATATCGCACGGCTCATATTCATACGAAATTATTACAGGCACAATATTCAGTTTTTCTAATCTTTCAATAGGATTCTCTGCTGTTAACGCAAACATTTTGAGCAAGCTTATTTGTGTTTTATCATTTCCATCTTTTGTACGCCCATCGCGTTGTGCAATCCATACAGACTCTTTTTTATTATTAATAACATCATAAATATATGCAGAGTGCAGTATGGCATTTTTATACTGTTCTAGTCTATTTCCACCTCTATAAAGCGTAAACATCTTGTTAATTTTTCCCAAATCAACAATAAGTTGAGAAGACATTAGATTGCTCCCAAATGTAATTTGCGATGTTTTATGATTATTTTTAACTAATGCATATTGCATCAAGGCAGAATCCAATACAATATCTCTGTGGTTTGCAACAAAGAGATAGTTACCTTTTACATCTATGTTTTCAATTCCACTATATTCAAAACTAGTCATAGTCATTTCAACTATTTTTTCTACAGCATAATTGGAAAAAACATTTTGAAACTCTTCCACAGTTTTTAGATTTTTAAGGTCTTCTAAAAATTTCTCAACGTTATCATCCCCACCCAAAAATTTTAAAATATTGAAAAAATTCTTCTCTTTGAGAATTCTTTCTATAACCTCTTCTGCTTCGATATCATTGTAAGGCCTAACAACATCAAACTTGTCAATTATCTCTTTTGTTACCATTCCTGTAATCGATATAAGTAATAGGTTTTCTGCTATTTTCGTTATTTCTAATCTTATCTACATCCTCTGGATTCATAATTCTGATTGATGGTGCCACTCTTAGCTTTGCTCTAAAATGATCTTTTATCTTTTTCTCAAACTCTTCAGAATTATCAAAACTACCTACTTTAACACAGACATCATCTGTATCAATGCTATTTGTAGACACTTCAACCACATAGCTTTCCACACCTTTAATGTCATTTAAAATATCATAAAAAGATTGTGGGAACAAGGTGGTTCCTTTATATTTTATCATCTGATTTTTTCGACCAATTATTGGGCCAACACGCAGTGAGCTTCTTCCACATCCACACTTTTCTGTATAATGATAGCACATATCCCCAGTTTTAAATCGGATTAATGGCATAGCTTCAATCCCAAGGTTTGTAATGGCTACTTCACCAATCTCCCCCTCTTTTACAGGCATATTATTTTCGTCCAAAAACTCCACAATAAGCATTTCAGGGATTAAATGTCCACCCTTTCCCTCTTCGCATTCGGTGAAAGCTGCACCCATTTCAGTTGAGGCATAAGTTGAATACAAATCAATATCCCACTTATCCTTTATTTTTTGCCCCAATTTACTCAAGTTCAACTCTTTATCTCGAATAGGTTCACCGATACAAACTGCTGATTTTATTGTAGTATTTTTATAATCGATATTATTTTCCTCAGCATATTCAATAAGTTTTAGCAAAAAAGAGGGTATTGTAACAAGTACAGTTGGCGCAACTCGTTGTATTGTGTCAAATTGCAAACCCGGATTTCCAGGCCCAACTCTAACAATACCTGCACCCAACTTACGCAATCCTAAGAAGTAAGCTAAACCAGCCATAAAACGCCTATCAATTGTTACCATCAAATGATAAATATCTTCTGCAGAACCATTGGCACACCTAAACGACAGATATTCATTCAATGCCAATCTATTTAAATCATTTTCAGTTGTAACAAAAGTTACAGGATTTCCCAAAGTCCCAGAAGTAGTTATATAATCTATTATTTCACTTTTATCAACACAGATAAAATCATCATTTCTGCGCTGCAAATCCTCCTTTGTAGTAACAGGCAATTTTACTAAATCATCCTTTGTTACTATCGCTGATATATTGTACTTTTTAAATCTCTCCTTATAAAAAGGCGATTTATCCATTACATATTTAAGAGTCTCTTGCAATTTTTCATTTTGAAACTTATCTATCTCTTCAATAGACTTTTGCGATATCTCTGTTATCATTTTATTTTATTTTTTCAAACTTAAATTTGTCATCATCAACTTTAACTCCTAACACTTCGCTCTCTTTATCTAATAAATATAAGTTAAAAAAGTCAACAATATACTTATTAATAGTTTCTATTGTTTCTTTTCCATCAATATTTCCAATCATACCTTTCATTTCATCCTCTTCAATAAGAGTAAGAAAAGATGCATCACTAAATGCAAAATGTCTACTATTTTTCACTTCCATTTTATAGTAATCTGCTGCAACATTTCTATAAACCACAGAATTTCCAATATTCCATAACTCATAATGCTCACTTTGCATTAACATAAAAGGGACATTTAAGGAAGAATCAATCATTTTCCCAAACTGAAAACAGTCTAAATTTATACCAGCTTTAACTAATTCTTCGTGCTCCAAACATAAATTACCTGCAGTTGCACCTCCGATAGAGTGCCCCATAATTCCAATGTTTTCAATATCCATATTATCAAAAACTGGAAGTTCAGTTCCATTAATCTTCCCATTTTGCAAGGATGATATAAGAAAAAGATTATCATCTGTCCACCTTTTAACAACTTTGTCAAATCTCTTTAACTTTCGAAGATAATGATATGTCGCTGCATCAATTTTTTCTTGAGTTGATAAATCAAATTTTTTAAATTTATCAACCAAATAAACATCCAAATATGCCAACTGTGCTTTTTTACGTTTTAACTTAGCTGGTTTTCCGATAGATTGCTCTACATAAGGTTGCTCGTAAGGATGATTAACACAACAAACTACATATCCATAGCTTGCTAAATTTTCAATTATAGTTGTGTAAAAATCAGACATTCCAAAATAGAAACCTGGATTAAATATTACAACAGGGAACTTTTTATCTTCAAAATATGAATAGCCCTCTTTCAAAGTATATGTATAGGTCTTCTGAATTTCACTAACCAGCTTTTTATCTAATCCTATGTTCTTAAAGATAGAAGCAACCTCTTTGGTTGGATAATCTTCTAAAAAATTCTCATAAACAGCTCTCCCATTTTTTTCAATGGGATACCAAATTTTTACAAATATCTCCCTTTTTTTATTTCTTTTGACAAAAGTTTCTTTTCTTAATGAATCAACGAGAAAAAGTTTTTCACTAGCTACATCATACTCTCCTTTAGGTTTATCAACTAACCTATTATTATCGACTTGAGCAAAAGCTATTTGAGTTAAGAATAAGGATATTAAATATAAAAACAATTTTTTCTGCATTTTTAGGTAACTTTTGAATCAAGAATTATTTTTTCTTTAATAGGTTTTTCTTACTCTCAATCAGTTCTTTCTCTGAATTTCTAGCAATTTCAAGTGTTAATGCTTTTTCAAAATTCTCATCTGCTTTATTAAGTTCACCTTTCAACCTATAACACTCTCCAACAATATAATAAGTGTAGAAAAAGTTAGGATTTAAAGAGATATATCTATCTAAATCAATATCTGTAATCTGCTCAAGATTATCTGATTTTAGAATATTTTTCAACCTTTCTGTCTCTTTTTTAAACTCAATAAAATTGCTATAATCATCTGAAAATAAGAACTCATCTTCATCAATAGTTTCTGATTCAATAAAAATATTACTATTTATATCCAATGAATCATTAAAAACTAGATTCAAATCATAACATAGATATTTCCCTAGTTGAAACGGTCCTGCACTAACCCACATTTTAAGTTCTTCTGGTTTAAAAATCACTGAATGATGAGCTATTAACTGATTTACAGCTTTTTCATTTCCCATTCCTATATTTTTATCATCCAAACCCAATTGGTCTCTTAGAATTTCTGCAAAAGTAGTAGGTGAATGTTTTTCATTTTTTTGCAGAAGTTGAGCTACTCTGCTCATTCTATAAGGCGAAGAGCCATCTACAAAACTCTCTTTGTTTAGCTCCGTTGATTTCAATTCTTCGCTTTGATAATGATTTGTGACAATTAATGTATCACTTTCTGCGTCATAAACTGCGGATTTTTCAAGAGATTTTTCAATTATAACAGTTTTGTTATCACTTACTGAGCCAATAAGAAAAAGCTCAGCAACAAAAACATCTCTATTTTTAATAATCTCATAAGCGTCTTCAATATTAGAAGCATATTGCAGGACTTCACGCGCCAAAATGGAAACCGGTGTTTTTGCAGACATAGGAATTGAAGAATTTGCCGCATTTATCGTAACAACCAAACCCTTGTCATTCATCCCTGAGACAGAACCAACAAAGCCTGCCCAAGTTATAAATGCAAACTTATTACCTTTTTCAGGTTTATAAAATGCCACAATTTTATTTTCAGCAAAACCATCGCCAACAGAAAAATCCATATTTCTGCCTATCAGCATTTTACCATCTTCGCTTCTTGCCTCTTTAGTCATAAAGGCTGTACATTCTACCAAATTCATATTTTCTAAGGCGTGACCAATATCGTGTGCAGCGTGATAATTAAGAATTCGGGGATATTTATCTCCTATAAAATCAAATTCTGAAGTGGTGAATTGTGAAATTCCATAAATCTCTTGCTGATATTCTGGAAGTATATATTTATCTAGTTTTCTATTGAACCAACCTAAAAAATGTTTTAAAAATTTAAGATAAGATTCAGACGGTATCATCTCTTTTATGCTGTTGACAAACTGCAATTCTTGATATGCACTAAGGCTATCTGTTAGAATGCCGTGTTTATATCCCAATTCAAAAGGCGCACCTGAAGCATACATTTCCCACAATCCATATTTGTTTTTCTTCAACCAACTATCTTGAAAAGTGTATAGATTATTTGAGACTTCAATCTTTTGTTCGTTTAATTCAAAATTGTTAACAACCTGTGGTGGTGATATCCTTGTAGCCCGTTTAAAAGCTACAACAAGGACTATTATAGAGAGTAAAAATATTAGTAATATTTTACTTATTTTCTTCATTATATTAGTTTTAAAGTTTTTAGAATTCCCTAATTTCAGAAATTAATTTATTTATTCCAACTATTTTTGAGCAAGCCAAAACTGAATTCATAGCCACTCCCATTATTCCGTGCAATCCAATGCTTTGCCCCATTAATTTAAAATTTGAAACTCGCGTATCTATTGGCATATATGTACCCACTTGATTGGTGTAATCCTTTGCTATACCATACATCGAACCCTCAGGAATACCAGTATAATCAAGGTATGTTAAAGGTGTTGATGTTGCATAATTTTCAACGGAAGTCTCTATGTCTTGAAAAGATTTTGATAACAGTTTTATGATTTTGTCACTTTTTTCATTCTTGAATGAGTCATACTCTTCATTTCCTTTTCTAAAACTTTTATCTTTCCACTTTTCGACCTCTTCAAAATTCATAAAAGCAATAGCGGTAGCACTTTCAGCATATCCAATACTCTCTTTATCTTCTGTGGTATAAAATATTATTGATTTTGGCCATTCATTTTTTTCATAAACAGCTCCAAAAACATCAGAAGTGTTATAAATAAAGTGATTGTTATTATAGTGTTTAAAACTTTTTGGCTTAAAAGAAAGATAAAGCACAAATGAACTAGTTGTATTTTTTAAACTTGAGATTCTATTCAAAAATATTTTTCGAAAGACACCCTCATCAAACCACGAGACAGATACAGTGGGGTGTACAGAAGAAAAAACAGTTTCAGCAACTATTTCGCTACCATCTTCAGTTATGATTTTTTTAGCAAGACCATTTTCTGTCAAAATTTTAGACACTTTTTTATTTGTCAGTATATCAACACTTTGTTCTTTTAAGACTTCTACAAAAGCATTAACTAAATTGTGACTTCCGTCTGAAATTGTATAAGCACTTTGAATAAAAAGAGAGGTTATTAAAGCGTGAATATAAAATGGGGTTCGCTCTGGATCTCCTGCATAAAGTGCATTATTTGCAAGAAGCAATGATTTCAACTCTTCATTTTTAATTACAGAGTTCACAACATCCATTAACCCATCATTATCAAATGCTTCTGTAACAACAATTGATTCATCAATATCTCTCAAATTCAAATATGGGTTGCTATTCCACACTTCTTTTATTTTGTTCATATATTGAGAAATATCTTCTACATCATTTGGAAATAGACGCTTTAGATTATTTTCGTAATTATCGAACCCTGTGACAGAACAATACTCTTTTTTATCAATAATTATTTTATCAAAACAATCATTATCAAGTGGTTTAAGAGATATTTTATCATAAACACCAACATATTTAAATATTTTATTTAAAATTTGTCCATTATCCAGTGCTCCAACATAGTGCAGACCTGTGTTAAAAGTTTTGCCAAACCGTCTAAAAGTCTGCAAATTACCGCCAACTTTCTTCTCTTTTTCCAGTAGGCAGACGGAATAACCGTGTTTACTCAAAATAGCTGCGGACATTAATCCACTAAAGCCACCACCAATTATTGCTATATCATACTTTTTCACATCTATTAATTGTTTTTTTTCAGTAAGTAGGTAATATTTGAGGTTTTAAAATATGAGTTATCAACAATCTCACAACTAAAGCCTTGTTCAGATGCTAAATTGATGATTTCATCTTTAGAAATATAAGTTAGCGGATGATCCGCACGATTAAATTTAAACAACTTAGTTGACTGATACTCTGTAAACTTTGTCATTTTTGTTCCTTTTATTTGACTTGCATCGGCATCACGAACAACAATTAATCCATTATCAGGTAGATTTGCCATACAGTTTTTCAAAATATCTGTCTGATTTTCAAAAGGAAGATAGTGCAAAACATCATTAAACAGATATACATCACCATTTGGTAATTCATCTTTAATTATATCTAAAACATCAAATGTAATTTTTTCATTTTTAAGAGAGAGATTATTTGCAAGTGCAATTTTATCTTCGTCATAGTCGACTCCAATTACAGTCCTATTCTTAGGTGTAAGCATCAACATATAAGAGAGGAAACCATATCCACAACCAACATCAACAACCTTAGAGTTTGCAGGAATTAAATCATCATAAAATTGATAGCTCTTTTCCAATCGCAATTTTATTTTCATATACCACTCTAACACAGGGCTTTTATAAATATATTGATGAGATAGAACGTTTTTTAGATAATTAGTTGTTTCAACCTCATTTCTTAAAATTTTATATTCGTCTCTATAGAATTTCGTAATAGCTTTTGCTTGCTTTCTATATGTTTTACCGTGATTTGTCATTTCATATTCAGGAGAAATAGAGTCAAAAAACTTTAGAGTAACCTCACCTTTTTTGAGGAAAAAATCAGTTTTTGGCAAACAATCAAAAGCACCGTGAATCATTATTGGCTGTACTTCAATGCTCAATTCGTCTGCAACAGAGAAAGCACCTTGATGAAACCTATTAATTTCTCCATCAAAAGTTCTTTTACCCTCAGGAAATATTAGAATTGAATACCCATCTTTTACTTTTTCTCTAACCTTATCAAAGCCCTCATCTATACCACGATATGCAGGAAAATAATCAGCAAAACGGATTATTACTCCATAAAACGGATTGTTATAGACCCATTTGTTTGTAAAAACAATAATTTTTGGATGAAGCATCAATAATAACACCAAGTCCAGATGCGATTGATGATTAGATATCAACACTTTAGACTTTGACAAATCTAATTTATCTCTATCTATAATTCTCTTTTTAATTGGAAAAATCATATAGACAACAGCTTTTGAGAATTTAGAGATAACATAAGAGATTAACTGTTTTTTACTTTTTTTCCTAATTGGCAATATCCATAAAATAGGTACTAAAAGCGTCATAATTAAAGCACCTATCAAGAAAACAGAGAATGTCACAATTGATAAAATAGTATTGGACAAAGTGACAGGGAACTCTCTCTTTTTTTCCTTGACTTTTATAAGGAGATTGAAAAGTAAAGGCGATAAAATAAAAGTTATCAAGAGGACAGAGCCAATACCCACAATTGCAACAAAAGCGATTGACTTAATTGCAGGATGCTTTGCAAAAACAAGGACACCAAAACCACCAAGAGTTGTAAAGGCAGACATTAATACCGATAGTTTAAAATGGACAAGTGGCGTGTTGCCGGTCTTGTAGTCATCTATCATTCCGTTAATAATGAAAATGCTGTAATCGAGTCCTAAACCAAAAACTATACTTGAAATTATGATATTGAAAACATTAAATTCAATTCCCGTAAGTCCCATTATTCCTAAAGTCCAAATCCAGCCAATTGAGATAGGTAAAAAAGTAACTACGGCAAGTTCAATTCTACCAAAAAAGAGCAAAAGAATCACAAAAACAACAATCATTGAGAACATTGAGAGCTTATCAAAATCTTCTCGCAACAAGTCTAAAAATTTATTTATAAAGAGCTGTTGGTCAAAAATTACCCAATCTGGATTTTCTGATAACTCATCAATAAGCTGTGTTTTACTATCATTTTCAGCCTTAAAAACAGTTGTCACAAAAAAATCATCATCAACTTTATGAATAAAATTATCCAAAAAAGTTTTCTCAATCATTATTAAATCATCATCTGAAAGCAATTCGAAATCTTTATCCAACAGATTGAAAAACTGATTAAAAGCTTCTTCTTTTATTTTAAAAGATTTTGCTGATTGTATAATGTTTTCCTTTAATATATCCTTTCTCTCACTAGTCCAAAACTGATTCCATTTTTCTATTTTATCTTTTTGTATTTTCACAGATGGGATAATATCTGTTGCCGAAACAACCATTTTTACAATGCCATCATCAACCATTTTTTGAATTGCAGCTCTATTCTCTTCCGCCTTTTGAAGTGCCTCATCTAATGATTTGCTATGAGTAAAAGCAAACACACTACTACTTGCTTCTGCACTAATCTCCTTTAATTTCAGCTCTGCCTCAGTTACCTTTTTAGATTGATAATTTAAAGCGGAAATGTCTCCATTAAATTTTATATTGGCTGAAAAATAGTAGAAAACAACAGTTAGAATAATTACTGTAAAAACTAAGTATCTATTCTTATGATATTCAGGACTTACAATCGAAATTATCAATTTTGAAGTTCTATTTTCACTTTTAATCTTTATTTTATTTGAAACCAAAGGTAGCACTATCAAAGCTGCAATTGCTGAAAACATTATTCCAAAGGCCGCAAAAAGAGCCAATTGTTCTAACGCCTCCGACTTTATAATATAGATACAGAGCATTGCCGAAGCTGTTGTAAAACTACTCATTATTAATGGAATAGCAATCTTCTTCAAAGCTTCTGATATGGAAGTTGATTCTTTAATATGGGTAAAAACGTGAATAGAGTAATCAATTGCGATACAGAGCAAAATAGCTCCGATGCCCAATGATATAGTTGAAACTTCGCCCACAAAGAGCGAAAGCAAAAGCAATGAAATTATTGTTCCAATGGAAACTGGTAAAAGTAGAAGAGCGATAACTCTTAATCGTCTGAAATAACTCCAAAAAAGTAGAGTTAAAAACAGTAACGAGAGTGAAACTGTTATTATAATATCACGTTTTACTTGTGATGAATTTTCAATAGCTACAACAGTTCCGCCATATACTGAAATATCAACTTCTTCATTCTCTTTTAATATTTTATCAACTTCAGTGTTAATAAAAGAGACCAAATTTTGATTTTCTTTAGTTTGCGAAGATGGATGAAGTGGGTCAACAAAGAGCATTAAGTTTTTCTCATCTTGCGTAAAAATTCGAGCATCTATAACGGTGAAATTATCGTCAATATTAAAATTATTTAATCGTTGAAGAGCGTCTGTTGTTATATTTATAGGGTCTTTAAAGAAAAATCTACCAGTTGCAAACCCTGTTGGTGAAATTAATCGACGATATCCAGCTTCGATATTTTCATAAATCGCTTCACCGTTTAAAACTGAATCAAGTCGTTGATAATCTTCATCATCTAAAAAAATTGGGATATGATTATAGATAAAATCATAAACATCTAAAAAGAGTGATTGATCAACTTCAAAATCAATATTTTTAATATATAGAGAATCTTTTTTTAAAGAGGCAAATAACTCTTCGCCAACTTCTAAAAGTTTTCCTCTATCTGTTACATCTTGATTTTTCAGAGAGATTGTAAATACAATTCTGTCTGCCATTTGGCTGTTGCTAAACACAGAGCTAATAACACTAACACGCTCATCGCGTGGAATAATAGAGTTTATATCCTCCTTAAATTCCATTTTTGAAATGGCATATATTGCAATAACCAAAAAAAGAGAAAGAATGGTAAAAAACAGTCCAACTCTTCTTTTTAACAGATTATATATATTTACAAAAAAATCTCCCATTACTGTCTACTTTTTCTATTAATCTAAAGACTTCTTCTTTCTAAATATTAACAATATCAGATAAGAAATTGTACCAAAAACCACAGCTGAAACTGTGGACAAAGCTACTGCACCGACAATATATTGCCATAAATTACTTTTTACAGATGATATTGTTAAATCAAAATCCACACTCCATGAACCTGCACCTAAAATATAACTTCCAAAAACATAACTTAAATATAAAATAAAAGGAATCATAGGTGGTAAGCTGATATTAGCCGCAATGAAAAATATCCCTTTATGAAGTCTTAAAAAATGAGCAATTACAAAACCCACTAAAAGCTGATATCCCCAAATCGGAAAAACTCCCATAAAAACACCAAATGCTATGGAAAATGCAATATTTTTATTAGTTAATGATGTTGCAGACTCTTTTATCTCCCTATAAATATCTTTCAATGATTTTTTTCTGTACTCTTTGAAAACTCTGCGTGGATGATGATAGAAAAACGCAAGAAAAACGAGTACAGTATTCAAAACAGAAATTCTGAAAAAATCTTTAAACGGCCTAAAATGAGTTACGCGTTCCTCTTGAACGGGATAGAACACGTCAATTGGTGCCGGAAGAACCTCAACACCTCTCCATACCGCTCTTACAATCACCTCAATTTCAAACTCATATTTTCGAGTGAAAAAGCGGACTTTATCAAGAGTTTTTAAAGGATACAAACGATACCCCGATTGAGTATCGGGCATATCAAGACCAGTTTCAACCTTAAACCAAAAATTTGAAAACTTATTGGCAAAATTACTCTTTTTAGCCATATTCTCTTGATTCAAATCACGTGCACCAATTATAATCGCATTGGGATGGTCGTCAATCATATTTAAGAAAACAGGTAAATCTTTAGCATAGTGCTGTCCGTCGGAATCTATGGTTATTGCATATTCAAATCCTTTAGCAAAAGCCTCTTTAAAGCCCATACGCATTGCATAACCCTTACCACGATTTTTTTCATAAGATATTATCTCAATTTGAGAAAATTGATTTAAGATTTCTTGTGTAGTATCTGTACTTCCGTCATTTACAACAAAAACATCAGAACAATAACTTAAAACATCTTTAATAACTTGACTTAAAGTTGCATCATTATTATATGTGGGAATTATCACACAACATTTTTTCTCCTTAAAAAGAGAGTGATAATCGTTATTTTGCTTTGTATGTTCCATTAAATTTTAAAATTACTCTTTCCTCCTCAACAATTTCAGCTTTTACAATATAATCATCATTCTCAGATATTTTATAATTAATTTTCACATTCAAATCTTTTTCTGCAGGAATGTGCATTGATAAAAATTTTATATCACGTGATTTTATTAACTGAATATCTTTCTCCAAACCTTTAATTAAAACTGATTTCACAATTGCCAACTGCACAACACCAGGCGTTACAGGCATATCAGGAAAATGACCTTCATAAATTGGGTGACTTTTATTTACTGAAATTTGAGCACTAATAGCTTCTCCCTCTATCTCGAAGTTTTTATATTCAAAAAAAGAATCTAATCCGTTCATTATTTTATTTTTATTAAATCCAATGTTACAAAAAGCTTTACAAAACTATGTGTAAAGTACAACTGTTGAGGCAATCCTGCATCATCACGGTTATATTTTACCTTTACAGATTGTAATAAATTAAGTCGCCAAATGGACTCTTCAACAAAAAAACTATTGTTATACTTATGTATATATTTTTGTGACAAATGTTTAAACTTCAACTTATTAAGCTTATTCTTTTTGTTTTTATAAGAAAGTTTATTTACAAAATCCAACTCTTGAATTATAATTCTAAAATCGGCAAAAATAAGCTTCATTAATTTAGGATGACTAAAAAACTCCTTTGCTGAAACAATTTCAAATTCATCATTTTTATATTTTAAATCCATCAAAGTCATTCCAAATTCAGACATAAAAACTATATGATATGACGAATCTTCGGGCTGACTTTTTATTAGAGTTAATCCAGAAAAGCCGTGTTCTTTATATTGAATATTAGTCTTGAACAACAGCGAACTATAATCAACTCCCAAAATTGATTCAACCTTTTCATTTTGAGAATAAGCATCAAAATTTGCAG
>CAZHHH010000067.1:10814-14708 GCA_964532085.1 uncultured Marinilabiliaceae bacterium | reverse complement strand
AGAAATGAATTTTTTAACTCTTAGCATATTTGAGTTAACTTCACTGAAAGTCATATTAACTCTCTCTTCTATGCAATCAAAAAAGAAGTTTATTCTTGCACCACCAAATTTTATATTCCACGTCATTATATGAATAGAGTCAACTTTATTATTCTCAACTATATTTATTGACTCAAAGAAATGTATGTCTTTATCAGTGATTTTTGTTTTAAAAACATCACACGATGAAAGAGATATAGATATGAAAAGTAGTGAGTATATAACAGTGTTTTTCATTATTTACTATTCTACTCTTTTTAAATTTCCTCTTGCCATTGAGAAATATATACCAATAAATGCTAAAATTGCAAAAGATGAAAAAGCCCATTTTACACTTTTCATAAACAATGCATCATCCACTTGCATAATGCTTGATTTACCTAAAAACCAAGCCATAAAAAATGTAACAATAGTCATACTAACAATTTGTCCTACAACTCGCATAGAAGACGAAACTCCAGATGCAATTGCATATTGATGCTTGTCAACAGAACTCATTATTGTATTCATATTTGGTGATGAGAATAGCCCAAAACCAGTACCAAGAATAATTAAATTGATAATTATATATGTTGTAGATGTTTGTGGTGTTAAGAATACAAACAGTAATAAGCCTATAGCGCTAAGTGCCATTCCAATAGAGGATAAAAATCGTGGCTGAATTCTGTCTGACCATCTGCCAGCCAGAGGTGATAAAAAAGCCATCATTACTGGTTGTGCAAGTAGTATCATTCCAGCACCTTGTGGTGTCAAGCTGTTTATTTTTTGTAAATATATACTGAGAATGAAAACAATTGCATAAGTAGCACTATAATTAATTAAAGCAGCGATATTTGAAAAGGCAAAGATTTTATTTCTCGAAAAAAGTTTTAAATCTATAACAGGAAATTTCACTCTTCGTTGAATTATTACAAATATTACTAGCAAAATAGTTCCTAATATTAATAATATCATTCCAAAGAGTGATGGAATTTTTGTAGAACCAAAAACTAATGATATTAATGCAGTTGCATATATTATGGAGCCATATATATCAATAGGACTTTTATCAACTTTGTTTTCATCTTTTCCTAAGTATAAAAGAGTAATTATCGTTGCAAAAAATCCAAATAATGAAGAGATAATAAATACATACCTCCAACCAAGATGCTCTGTAATTATTCCACCTACAAATGGACCTGTTGCTAATCCCATATATACGGAAGCCGTTGATATTCCTAGTACTCTACCTCTTTGTTGAGGTGGAAATGCCGAAACTAAAATAGCAGATGAAGTTGTCATTGTCATTGAGCCTCCAATGCCTTGAAGAGTTCTCAAAATTATCAACATATTTCCCGTAAGGCTTAAACCACAGAGAAGTGTAGTAATTGAAAATAATATAACACCTATTCTAAAAACTTTCTTTATTCCTCTTGTATCTGCAAATTTTCCCATCGGTAGTAATAATACCGCAGATGATAGAAGATAAGAGGTGATAATCCAACTTAATGTAATCGCATTTAGCGAAAGTGCCTTTTCTATATCTGGAAGTGCTACATTTACTGATGAAATTAAAAACGGATTAAGAAAAGAAGTGATAGCGGCAATAGCCAAAGCAGTTTTTTGCTTATTGTCCCAACTCATATTTATTTTCGTGTAAAAAAATCTTTAATAAAATTATGCAAGAATCATCATAAATTCACTTTCTAAAATATCTGAATCTACTGTATCTGGAATCCATATTTTCCAATTAATCAAATATTTTTTTAAAGTAAGGAAGTATGTTAAAGGAAATTCATCCTGTTTCCACATCTGTATATAATTTAATAATCCTTTTGCTTTAATTAGTTGATCTAGCTCTTTTATAATTATTAAATAAAAATCAGTAAGTAGAATTTCTTCGTTGATGGATTGTGTCTCTATTTCTTCACCAAATGGGCCTGCCGTTTTTGTTATATTAATATTTAGCATTTTGCCATCAGCTGATGAAATGTCAATAAGTAAAATGTAGCTTTCACAATACCATTCAATAACAGCACTGTTTTCTTCATCCCATAAATGACTTGGAGTTTGCACAATTGATATCATTGCTTTAAGCAAATCGCTTAAAGGGTTTGAATCATTGGTAGTTTCAAAATCTATTCTTAATGAGCCGTCATCAAAAAAACCTTGACCCCGCTCCATTTCCTTTAATGTATATTGGAAAACTAATTTTGACTCCATTTTAAATTAAAATTTGATTCAGAAAACATAAAATCTAACAGCTCCTTAATTCAAAAGTTTAAATATAAATAAAAAAGCTAGTTTCTACACAAAAACATAGATATTCTTTTACATTACGAGAAAATTATGGCTTAAGGTTTCATTATTTTATAAAAAAATAAAAATCTTTTATAGATAAATAGTATTATATCAGCTTTGAATACTTGACTTCAAAAGTTTGAAAGGTATGTTACTATGATATAACAAACCTGATTTTGTAAATATTTAACATCTAAAAAATTGGATTATTCTTCTATAATTTCAAATTGTATTCTTAATTTTGCAAAAAAAATGGTTGTAAAGAAAGTTACTTTCGTAAAAAGTAGTCAAAATATATCACAATGTCCTCCTGAGAATTTACCTGAGTATGCATTTATAGGTCGCTCTAATGTGGGAAAATCCTCATTAATAAATATGTTAGCAGGAGTGAAGAATTTAGCTAAAACATCATCAACTCCAGGGAAAACGCAATTGATAAATCACTTTAATTTTGATGATACTTGGTATTTGGTCGATTTGCCAGGTTATGGATTTGCCCGTATTTCTAAAAGCAAAAGAGAAGAGTTTAGTGAAATGAACTTGGAATATCTGCAAAATCGAAAAAATCTTTTGTGCACATTTGTACTTGTTGATTCTAGACATAAACCGCAAAAAATTGATTTGAAATTTTTGCGATTAATGGGGGAGAAAGGGTTGCCTTTCGGAATTGTATTTACTAAGGTTGATAAGTTACGTATTGAAGAGATAGAGCAGAATGTAGAAGATTATAAGAGTGTTCTTTTAGAAGAGTGGGAGTGGTTACCACAACTGTTTGTAACTTCTTCAGAAAAAAGAGAGGGACGAAACGAGATTTTAAACTATATTTTAGATATAAATGAAGAATGGCAAAAAATTAATCACTAAATCAATTCTATTCCAAAATCATTTTTAATATATTTGCACTCAAATTTTAGTACTATTCTTTAATAATCACATAAATTAAATGTCACAAAGAGCACCCATCAAGATTTTCACTGGTACCCAAACCCGTTATTTGGCAGAGAAAATAAGTGTTAGTTCAGGTATTGAGCTAGGAAACATAAAATTAGTACACTTTAGTGATGGCGAGTTCGCTGTTGCTTATGAGGAAACCATTCGTGGTTCTCACGTTTTTCTTATCCAATCTACATTTCCACCAACAGACAATTTGTTTGAGTTGTTAATGATGATTGATGCAGCCAAAAGAGCTTCAGCTAAAAATATAGTAGCTGTTATACCTTATTTCGGATTTGCGCGTCAAGATAGAAAAGACCAACCTCGTGTTTCCATAGGAGCTAAGCTTGTGGCTGATATGCTTATGGCTGCGGGAGTTGAACGTGTAATAACGATGGATTTACACGCTGATCAAATTCAAGGTTTTTTCAATATACCTGTCGATCATCTTTATGCATCTAGTATTTTTGTGCCATATATTAAAGAGCTCGGGCTAGATAATTTAGTAATTGCATCACCTGATGTGGGTGGAACAAAAAGAGCGAATGCTTATGCAAAGTTCTTAAAAACTCCTATGGTTATATGTCATAAATATCGATCTAAAGCTAATCAGGTTGATGAAATGAGAATAATTGGTGATGT
>CAZHHH010000067.1:9511-10714 GCA_964532085.1 uncultured Marinilabiliaceae bacterium | reverse complement strand
TTAGATAAAGTTTATAATTATCAATCTATAAGTAAGCAGTTTTTAATATAATATTTTATATATTTGCACTCCCAATTTTGGGAAGTCGTGTGATGGGGAATTAAGAAAAACATCATTCGAAACTTAATTTTGAGTAGCACATTTAAATTCAAAAAATGAAAAGAACAGAGTTAAAAGCGGTAAAGCGTGTAGATTTAGGAAAAAAATCTACAAAAGCATCACGTAGAAATGGTATGGTACCATCAGTATTATATGGTGGTGAAGAAAATGTTCACTTCGATGTTAATCGTATCGATTTTGAAAAATTAATTTATACCACTGACATTTTTCTTATTACAATTGATGTAGAAGGAAAAAAATATCAAGCTATCATTAAAGATATGCAATTTCACCCTGTATCAGACAAGGTGTTGCATATTGACTTCTTAGAAGTGTTTGAAGATAAGCCTGTATCTATTGCCGTTCCAGTGAAAACTACAGGACTAGCAAAAGGTGTTAAAGCGGGAGGTAGATTAACCTTACAGCAAAGAAAATTATTAGTGAAAGGATTAGTAAAAGATATTCCTAATGAGCTAGTAATTGATGTTTCAAATCTAAAATTATCACAAAGTATATTAGTTGAAGAATTAGAATTTGAAGGTCTAGAGTTGCTTAATGCAAAGCGTTCAGTTGTTGTAACTGTTAAGACAAGCCGTCTGGCAAGAGCAGGAGCAGCAGAAGGAGAAGAGGGAGAAGAGGAAGCAGGTGAAGAAGGAGCAGAAACTGAAGAAACTGCAGAAGAATAATAGTAAAATAACTATATTTAACCTCCATATATTTAATTATGTGGAGGTTTTTTCTTTTATAATAACACACTAAATTATTATATATGCTTAGTTTATTAAAAAAAATATTTAAGAAAAATAGTTCTAAATTTAGTGATTTACCAAATGAAATGAAGTATTTAATAGTTGGACTAGGGAATATTGGGGTTGAGTATAGAAATACAAGACATAATATCGGATTTGATATTGTTGACAAAATGGCTGAAATTGAAGGCGTAACTTTCGATATAGAAAGATATGGCGCAACTGCTACGTTTAGACATAAAGGCAGGGGCTTTGTAATGCTAAAACCATCAACTTATGTGAATTTAAGTGGTAAGGCTGTTAGTTATTGGCTTAAAAAAGAGAAAATACCTTTGAAAAATCTTTTAGTTGTAGT
>CAZHHH010000067.1:4063-9411 GCA_964532085.1 uncultured Marinilabiliaceae bacterium | reverse complement strand
AACAGCAAGTGAAATCATCACGAATGGTAAAGGTTGGTGATGTTATTTTTATAAAAAATGCTCCTATATATAGGCAGTATGAAATTTTAGATATTTCAGAAAGGAGAATGGGAGCTAAGTTAACTCCAGATTTTATTAAAGAGATAACTCCAGAAAGTGATTTGGAAATGTTGGAGGTAACACGTTTAGCAAACTCAATGAATAGGGCTAGAGGCTCCGGAAGACCAACCAAGAAAGAGAGACGTGATTTGGATAATTTTTTTTCAAGATAAATTTATAATTGTAAGATAGAATGTTAATATCAAGAGAGAAAAGAGATAAGAATTATGCTGAATATATTTTATATATGTGGCAAGTTGAAGATTTAATTCGTGCAAACAACTGTGACATATCGCAGATAAAAAAAACAATTATTCCTCAGTACGAAACTGATGTAGATGAAGAAACTAAACAAGAATTAGTTGATTGGTGGGATAATTTGGCAGAAATGATGAAAATTGAAAAGAAAGATAAGAGCGGTCATTTGCAAATTCTGACAAACTCTGTAAATGAGATGAATCATTTTCATAATCAGCTTCTTGCTTCTACTCAGCATCTGGATTATCAGATGAAGTTTAGCTCTGTTTTACCAATGATAAATGAGTTGAAAACCAAAATAAAACCAGAACCACAAAATGATATTGAGGCAATGCTTACAGTGATATATCTTTCTATTATGATGAAAATTAAAGGAGATAAAATTACAGATTCTACAAATCAGGCAATAAAAGTTTTTAGCGAAGTTTTAGCACTACTCTCAAAGCTATATAAAGATGATGAAGAAGGTAAAATAGAGTGGAACTTGAATGAAAACTAAAAAGGCAGTCTATTAAAACTGCCTTTTAGATTTAGTTGTTATAAATTTTCAATTAATCTGTAAAATTCTACATTTTCCACCTACAACTCCCTCCACATTTTACGCTATGAACTCAACGCCATCGGCGTGCCATCTTTGTAGAAACGTTATTTTGCGAATTGAACAAAGCGCCGTATGGTGCGACATCTTATAATAATCTCAAACTATCGAGATTTCATTTTAAAAAATAAATCAGCTGTATTCAATAAGCCCCTTTACTGTGCCTAGCTAAAAGCAAGAGAGGTTTGGAGTAGAACATAGCATAAAAATCTAATAATCTGTGCTTTTCCACCTATAACTCCCTCCACATTTCACGCTATGAATTCAACGCCATAGGCGTGTCATCTTTGTAGAAACGTTTTTTTATGAATTGAACAAAGCGCCGTATGGTGCGACACCTTAATAATACATCATTTCAACATAAGAAATACAAATCATTTAAAATTCTCTAATCCTTTTTTCATCCACGAAATATACTCTTCAACATTTGTATTAAAACTGCGAGTCTCACTTAACCTTTTTTCATCTGGTGACAGAATTACGTAAAAAGGTTGACTATTACTGTTATAATTCTTTATTTGAAATTCAGACCATTTATTACCTACTGTTCTAATTTTTTGACCTGTTATTTCTGAAACATATTGCTCAGATTCGGGAAGTCTTGTTCTGTCATCTGTGTATAATGATATTATAATAAAATCATTTGCAAGCATAGTTTGAACATTATCATCAGACCAAACTCTATTTATCATCGTTTTACAATTAGAGCACCCTAATCCTGTGAAATCTAAAAATATAGGTTTGTTTAGTTCTTTCGCTTTTTCAACTCCCTCGGCATAATCGGTATATTTCATCAGTCCATAAGGTCCATCAACTAAGCTACTTCCAGTTAGCGTACTCTCTTCCGATGAGGTTTGTGTAATAAAATGAGTGGTTTTTGATAGATTGAAATCTTGTGTCTCCATTGATGGTAAAAACCCACCAACTGCCTTAAGTGGCGCACCCCAAAGTCCAGGAATTAAATAGATAACAAATGAAAATGTAGCAATAGCTAAAAATAGACGTGGAACTGATAAATACTGTAAATCGCTATCATTAGCAAATTTGATTTTTCCGATTAGATACAGTCCTAATAGTAAGAACAAAGAAATCCAAATTACTAAAAATACTTCTCTATCTAATATTCCCCATTGTCCAACAGAATCGGCTACAGATAAGAATTTCAGTGAAAAAGCTAACACTAAGAAACCTAAAACTACTTTTACGGAGTTCATCCATCCTCCAGATTTTGGAAGAGATTTCATAGCTGTTGGGAAAATTGCAAATAAAGTGAAAGGAATTGCTAAAGCAACGCCAAATCCTAACATCCCAATGGCAGGTGAGTACATATCACCACCAGTTGCAGCTTCTACTAAAAGTGTTCCCATAATTGGACCTGTGCAAGAAAATGAAACTAGCACAAAGGTTAAACCCATAAGTATAATACCTAAAACACCACCTTTGGATTCTGCTTTATTATCCAAATCTGTTGACCACTTTGATGGCATTGTTAGTTCAAATGCTCCTAAGAATGAAGCTGCAAATACAATCAGTATAATAAAGAATGTTATATTAAATATAGGACTTGTAGCCATCGCATTTAGTGCGCCAGCTCCAAATATTATAGAGATTAACAGCCCTAAAATTACGTATGAGGCAATTATTGTTAATCCGTAAGTAAATCCATCTCTTAGTGCTTTTATCCTGTTATCAGCATTTCTTAAAAAGAAACTAACTGTTAGCGGAATCATTGGGAAAACGCACGGTGTTAACAGTGCTGCAAATCCACCTAATATTGCAAGCCAAAATATTTTCCAATATCCACCAGCCTCTGTATTTTGTTTAATGTCATCTGTTTTTAGAGTAAACTCAACAGTATCTGGTGGCAGACAGCTACTATCGTCACAAGCCATAAACTCTACATAACCTTTAATTTCTTTTAAATCTGGTGATATTATTTTTACTTCTTGTGTAAATGTTACTTTATCAGATAAATATCCTAATTCCATTGAAAAAGATTCGTCATAAACTATCTCAGGCTCCTGGTCTTGCTTTAAATTTCCAACTAATTCATAACCATCAGATTCTTCAAATACTATTGAAGTTGGAATCGGACCTCCTTTGGGTATTGATGTTGAATAAAGATGCCAAGGACTTTCAATTGTTGCAGTAGCATTTGCATAAACTTTATCCTCTTTTTCTTCAATGCTAAAAGACCATTTAACAGGCTTGATTACCTGCCCTTGTGCAAAAGTCGTTATAATTAGACCGATAAGTAATAGTTTAATTTTCTGTATCATATCTTTTTTCTTTAATATGTATTAATATATTTAGATATTAAAATATTTCAATTTGTGAATATAGCAAAAATTAGACCAAATAAACAAAAAGTACTCTGTAATTCGATTATCTATTTAAAGAGATTACAATAAAAAATGTTTATTTCTTTAGTGACAAAAAAATAGAGTAGATAACATAAATAGGAATAATTACGGCTAAAGCACTAATTCCCATTACTATAATTGCTAATAAAGAAATGATTAAAAGCATATATCTATGGATGTTATCTTTCCATTTGAATGATTTGAATTTAAGTGAAAACATTGGAATTTCACTAACTAATAGTGCTGACAAAATAGCCGTAATTAATAACATTACCCATATTTCAACTTTGTCAGTCAAGTTAAATTTATTTTTATATAAAATGTAGCCCAATGAAACCACAAACATACCTGTCGCAGTAGTAGTAAGCCCTATAAAGTTTTCAGTTTGTCTTGTGTCATTGTTGAACTTAGCAAGTCTAAGTGCAGCAAAGGCAGTTAGTATAAATGGTGATAATAGTAGTACTTTATGATAAATGTTGATTTCAAAAAAGCTACTATGCCAATTGCCAGTTAATTTAAAATTTATAAAAGAAGAAATTATGGTAGCAGGTGCAAATCCAAAGCTAATTAAGTCGGCTAATGAGTCTAAATCTTTCCCTATGTCGCTGTATGCATTTAATATTCGAGCAGCAAACCCATCAAAAAAATCAAATAGTGCAGCAAGTAAAACCGCCCACATAGTTAAATCGGGTCTTCCTAAAATTGCAAAATAGACACCAAAAGTGCCTAGTAATAAATTAGCACAAGTTAGTGCGTTTGGAATACTTTTTCTAATCGACATTTTTTTAACAAAATTAATGTAATAATCTGTTTTTTATAACAAATTGACAAAAAGTATAGAAAAAATTTGTATAAAAAATAAAAAACGATAAGTTTGTATTATAAATAAATGAAAATGAAAAAATCAACTCACATAAATGCTCATCATCATTTCCAATTTTAATTGGGTGGGCTTGTTATGTGTAAAAATATAAATTAGAGGCTTACCTTTATTTGGTAAGCCTTTTTTGTTTAAATTTGTAATAAATATTATAAAATATTCTTGTAAAATGATAATGGATAACGACACAACAGTAAGAATAGCCTTGCAAAAGAAGGGAAGGCTATTGGATGACAGTTTAGGACTGTTAAAAGAATCAGGTATAAAATTCAACTTTGGCAACGGACGATTAGTTGCTCAATCAACGGCATTTCCTGTTGAAGCTCTATTTTTAAGAGATGATGATATTCCAAGAACAGTATTTGACGGCGTTGCAGATATAGGTATTGTTGGCGAAAATGAATATCTCGAAAAAGGATATGACCTAAACATCGTAAAAAGATTAGGTTTTAGTAAGTGCCGTCTTTCATTAGCTATCCCTAAAAGCGAGCACTACACTGGAGTAGGTTGGTTTAACAACAAAAAAGTAGCTACTTCATATCCTAACATCTTAAAGAAGTTCTTTGAGAAAGAAAAAATCAACGCAGAAATATATGAAATTGCAGGTTCTGTAGAAATTGCACCTGGTGTTGGTATTGCAGATGCTGTTTTTGATATTGTAAGCTCTGGAAGTACTTTGGTAGCCAACCGTTTGAAAGAAGTCGGTGTTGTTATGCATTCTGAGGCTATTTTGGTTGCAAATGATAAGTTAGACGAAGAAAAACAGAAAATTTTAGATGAGTTACTGTTTAGAATTGATGCTGTAAAAGCTTCTGATACAAATAAGTATATCTTACTTAATGCTCCAAATGACAAAGTTGATGAAATAGTTAAAATTCTTCCAGGTATGAAGAGTCCAACTGTATTGCCACTAGCACAAGAGGGGTGGTCATCTATTCACTCAGTTATTAAGGAGGACAAATTTTGGGATGTTATTGGAGAATTAAAATCCAATGGGGCAGAGGGTATTTTGATTATACCAATTGAAAAGATGATTTTGTAAACTGAAAATAATTATGCAATTACATATTAATCCTGCAAAATCTGAATGGGCAAATCTTCTAAAGCGTCAAGCTTCTGATGTGAGTGAATTATCTGACTTAGTCAAAGA
>CAZHHH010000067.1:1336-3963 GCA_964532085.1 uncultured Marinilabiliaceae bacterium | reverse complement strand
ACTTGTTGGCAAAGAAGTGTGGGAATTGAAAAAGTGGGATTGTATATCCCTGGAGGAACTGCACCGCTTTTTTCAACTGTTCTTATGTTGGCAATCCCTGCACAAATCGCGGGATGTAAGGATATAATTTTATCAACTCCACCTGATAAGGATGGCAAAATAAATCCTGTAATTCTTTTTGCAGCAAAAGTAGCTGGCGTAAATAGAATTTTCAAAGTTGGAGGTGTTCAAGCTATTGGCGCAATGGCCTATGGAACAGAGACCATTCCACAAGTTTATAAGATTTTCGGACCAGGAAATAAATATGTAACTGCAGCAAAACAGATAGTTAGTCTTTCTGATGTTGCTATTGATATGCCTGCGGGACCATCTGAGGTGTTAGTAATGGCAGACAAAACAGCTAATCCTCAATTTGTTGCAGCTGATTTATTAAGTCAAGCAGAGCACGGAGCTGATAGTCAAGTTATCTTATTGTCAGATTCTAAGTCTATTATTGACGAAACATTAATTGAGGTTGAAAAACAGCTAGATAATTTACCTAGAAAAGAAGAAACAGCTAAAGCATTGGAAAGTAGTAGGGCTTTTTTGCTTAATGATATCGATGAAATGATAGAAATGAGCAATCAATATGCACCCGAACATCTGATTTTAGCTTTAGATGATTTTGATTATGTAGCTGAAAAAATTGTAAATGCTGGTTCTGTTTTTATGGGACACTATACGCCTGAGAGTGCTGGAGATTATGCATCTGGAACTAATCACACATTGCCAACCAATGGATATGCAAAAATGTATTCGGGGGTAAATTTAGATAGTTTTGTTAGAAAAGTCACTTATCAAAAAATCACCAAAGAGGGATTGCAAGATTTAGGTCCAACTGTTGAAATAATGGCAGAAGCAGAACTTTTACAAGCACACAAAAATGCAGTAACTGTTAGATTAAATAGTATAAAATAATTTCATATTAGATAGCAAAATGAGTAAGCGTACTATAGAACAATTATTAAGAAAAAATATATTAAACTTAAAGCCATATTCTTCTGCAAGAGATGAATATACTGGCGAAGAAGGTGTGTTTTTAGATGCAAATGAAAATCCTTTTAATTCACCATATAATAGATATCCAGATCCATATCAAAGAAAACTTAAAGATAAAATAGCTAATCTGAAAAATGTAGAAGCTTCTCAAATATTTTTAGGAAATGGCTCTGACGAACCTATTGATTTGCTATTTAGAGCTTTTTGTGAGCCAGGTGAGGATAATGTAGTCTCTATTGACCCTACTTATGGGATGTATCAAGTTGCTGCAGATATTAATAATATCAAGGTGAAAAAAGTGCTTCTAAAAGATGAATATCAATTAGATGTGGATGGTTTATTAAGTACGGCTAATCAGAATAGTAAAATATTATGGCTCTGTTCACCAAATAACCCAACAGCTAACTGTTTCCCAAAAACTGATATTGTTAGATTAATTGAAGAGTTTGATGGCATTGTAGTTGTTGATGAGGCTTATATTGACTTTGCACCTGAGAACAGTTTTTTACCAGAGATAAACAATTATCCAAATTTGGTTGTCTTGCAAACTTTTTCAAAAGCGTGGGGAATGGCAGGTATTCGCTTAGGTATGGCATTTTCTAATGAATCAATTATAAAAGTTCTTAGTAAAATAAAATATCCTTATAATGTGAATATTCTTACTCAGCAAAAGGCGATAGAGCTTCTCGATAAAAATATTGAAAAAGTGAATGAATGGGTAAATTTACTACTTTCAGAAAGAGAACTTCTTGGAAAAGAGATAGAAAATCTCTCTTTTGTGAAGCATATCTATCCATCTGATGCAAATTTTTTATTAGTCAAAGTAGATGATGCAAAAAAGACGTATAAGTTTTTAGCGGATAAACAAGTTATTGTTCGCGATCGTTCATCTGTTGCATTGTGTGATGGTTGTTTGCGTATAACCATTGGATCACAAGAAGAAAACACAGCTTTAATTTCTGCATTAAAATTATATGAAGCGCAATAAAATATTTAATTATGAGTAAAATAGTTTTATCAATATTCGTTTTTATAGTTGGGATAAATATGTGTGCTCAACAACAGCAATATGACCTTTGGGAAGGTGAAATTCCATATAACAAAAAAGGAATATCAGTTAAAGAGGTGGTTAAAAATTATAGTTATCATAAAATAACTGTACCACAGCTTTATCACTACCCATCAAAAATAAAGGGAGATAAAAAACCTGCAATAATTGTTATTCCAGGTGGTGGATATGTTCGTGAGGCATTTAATCACGAGGGGTTTATGGCTGGTGACTGGTTCTCTGATAAAGGGGTGGAAACTTTTGTGTTAAAATATAGATTGCCTGACCGTGAGTTGGTTGAAAATGCATCTTATGTTCCATTAATGGATGCTCAACAAGCAATTTATTGGGTGAGAAAAAATGCAGACAAATATGGTGTTGATCCAAATAATATTGGAGTAATAGGATTTTCTGCAGGTGGCCATTTGGCTGCATCTGCTTCTACGCTATTTAAAGAACCAGTAAATAAGCAGTTGAAAAGTGCAGATGTAAGACCCGATTATTCTATATTAATGTATCCTGTAATTAGTATGGATGATGC
>CAZHHH010000067.1:0-1236 GCA_964532085.1 uncultured Marinilabiliaceae bacterium | reverse complement strand
TGGTTAAATGCAAATGTTATTAATAAAAAATAAAATTTCAATATAGATGAAAAAAGCTCTTTTCATAGACAGGGATGGAACAATTATAAAAGAGCCTCCTGTTGATTATCAGGTGGATAGCTTGGAGAAATTAGAGTTCTATCCGAGAGCAATGAGAGCTTTGTATCAAATTGCTACAAAGTTGGATTTTGAATTTGTAATGGTTACAAATCAAGATGGATTAGGTACTGATTCATTTCCAGAAGATACATTTTGGCCTGCACATAACAAAATGTTACAAACTTTTGAAGGTGAGGGAGTAACCTTTGATGATATTCTTATCGACAAATCGTTTCCAGAGGATAATGCGCCAACAAGAAAGCCACGAACAGGCCTACTTACAAAGTATATGGATGGCTCTTATGATTTAGAAAATTCATTTGTTATTGGTGATAGATTGACAGATGTTGAACTTGCAAAGAATATTGGCTCTAAAGCTATTTTTATCGCTTCTGATGAACGTGCTCAAAAAGAGTTAAAAGAGGGCGGACTAGAAGAGAGTTGTGCATTTGTTTCTGAAGATTGGGATGAAATAAGAGATTTTTTATTTAAAACAGACCGAACAGCTACAATTGTTAGAAATACTGAAGAGACAAAGATTCGTATAGAGCTGGACCTTGATGGAACTGGAAAAACTGACATCTCTACAGGTTTGCACTTTTTTGACCATATGCTTGATCAAATTGGTCGCCATTCGGGGGTAGATTTATTAATTAAAGTTGATGGTGATTTGCACGTTGATGAGCATCACACCATCGAGGATACAGGAATTGCGCTGGGTAATGCATTTAAAATTGCACTTGGTGACAAACGCGGTATCGATCGTTACGGATTTTGTTTACCAATGGATGATTCATTAGCACAAGTTGCTCTTGATTTTGGCGGAAGAGCTTGGATTGTTTGGGATGCAGAGTTTAAGCGTGAAAAAGTTGGTGATTTACCAACAGAGATGTTCTATCACTTTTTCAAGAGTTTTTCTGATGGTGCAATGTGCAATCTTAACATAAAGTCAGAAGGCGATAATGAACATCATAAAATTGAAGGAATTTTTAAGGCTTTAGCTAAATCAATAAAAGCAGCTATAAGAAAAGACCCTTTTAACAATGAATTACCAAGTACAAAAGGTCTTTTATAAATTATAATATGGGAAGAGAGTTACTCTTTTCCCATATCTCCTATCTGTAAATCAAGTGCTTG
>CAZHHH010000066.1:0-14718 GCA_964532085.1 uncultured Marinilabiliaceae bacterium | reverse complement strand
CTTAATCCACTTTTACTATTTATCTGAATAACATCAGCCATATAGTCTGATTTGTACTTTGTTTGCAGTTTCATAACTTTTGAAACAACTTTTGTACAGTAGAAATAAGCGTTATAATTAATCTTAGTTACCAAATCAAAATTCTCTGGTGTCATCTCATCAAGTCCGCCAGCACGCAAAATTCCAGCATTGCTAATAAAGACATCAACACCGCCAAACTTCTTTACAGTCTCTGCAATTAAGTTCTCTATTTCATCAATTTTACTAACATCAACCTTTGCAAAAAATGCTCTATTTCCACCTTTTAGCTTATTTAGCTCATCTACAGTTGCTTCTCCTCTTTCCACATTTAAGTCTGCAACTACGATATTTGCACCCTCATTTTTCATCTCACGTGCAATACCTTCGCCAAAGCCTTGAGCAGCACCTGTTACAATTACTGTTCTATTTTCAACTCGTCCACGAGATGCAACAACAGCAATACTTCTACGATAGTTTTCAACCTCCCATGTATCAATAAATGCAATTTGAGCATCAGTCATAAAATGCTGTCCGCCAAAAAACTCAGTTAGCCAAGATATTTTCAACATATCTTCAAATACATCAGTAATTATCTCTGTTTGAGCACTATTTTCGCCAATGGCAACTAATCCATAGTTTTTAATAAGAACAACTTTTGGTTTATATCCGTTCTCATCCACAAACTTGCCATACTCTTTCTCAAACTGAGTAATAATATCCTCTGGCGTATCAATATTATCAATGTAGATATATTTAGATTTACAGTAAACAATAATATCAGGCGTAAAAGGCTTTATTATTTTATCAAAAGAGTTTTTATTGTCAATAAAATAAGATATTAGCTCACTGTTTTTTATAGAGAGAGTTAGCAACTCATCGTCACTTACTAACATCCGCAAAGCAGGTAAAAACTCTGTAACAGAATTAGAGATTCCCACCTCTTTTGAAGGAATATCTTTTTTAACAACAGAATTTATATTCTCTATTATTTTCGTATAGATATCTTCAATCTCCTCAATGGTATTTGCCGATACAAAAATTCCATGATTTTGAAGTAATATAATTTTTGGGTCAGCCCCATTTTCTGCCCTATATTTCTCAATTTGTTTGTCAACCTCTTTAAAAAGGATATATCCAGGGTCGATATATGGTATATATATTGTATCACTTCCAAAAATCGGTTCAATATGTTTTTCCACATCATTTGCACACATAATACCATTTACAGCAGTTGGATGCAGATGAACAACATAACTATAATTAATCACATCATGCATTGAAGTTTCAACAGATGGACGACGTTCAGGTGTTAGATTAGCAGCTGCCAAATCATCTTTCACCTCCCTTTCTCTTTCAAAACTATCTTTGCTGTACTCCTTGCTTTTTACTAAAGCAAGTTTTTTTCTATCAAGTTTTGCAAAGCCCTCTTCGGTTATAGTAGCCAAAGGAAAACCACTGGCTTTAACCCATAAAAACTCTTCAGTTTTATAAGAAGTATTTCCACCACCAGCAATTACAAACTCTTTGTTTGAGCCATAATGCTGAGATATTTTTACTAAGTTTTCTAAACCCATTTTTCTCTTTTTTATTTTTGATAAGTTTTAGAACTATTTAATAGCAAACTCTATTAATGCTCTACCTAACTTTTCATACATCTCTCGATTTTCAACATCTGCCTTGCCATTTTCATCAAGATATCCTTTTCCAGTTGTAGCAACTAAATATTGATGAGCAGCAGTTACAGATGCACCTTTTAGATTAATCTCCATCAATTTTGGTGATAACTTTGTTGAACCACTTGCAAAAAGCTCAATAGGCTCCATAGCTGGTGTGTTATGTTCACTTCCAAAAGTGACAACAAAACCTTTATTGTAAAAAAACGAAGCATAATCTTCCAAAACAGCAAGAGTATTACGAGTTGTAATAAATTCTATGGAATATATTCCTCTTTTTTGCAAAATATCTGCAACAGCAACTTTATCTTCTTCAAAATCAGTAAAATTACCATTTGGATCATCAGCTAAAAATGGATATGTAGGAATACCACCACCTTTTATTATAATTTGACGAACAACCTCCATATCTAAAAATGCTTTCGGATTTTCTGGAACAAAAGCACCACCGCCAGCTTTTAAAAGGTTACCTCTTATCTCATTCTCTACTGCAGCAAAATTGTTTATATCTGACTTTAAATCTTTGTCGTTAAAAATCATTTTATAATATTCTCTCTTTGCAGATTTATTATTTAATAATTTGTCAATTTTTATGCGTAATGCTTTTGCTATATGCCTTTCTCTTATATTACCATTTGTATATTCCTCTTTAATATCATCAAAAGAGAGCTTTAAAATATTGCCATTTTCCTTTAAAATATTATTAAGTTTTTCGCACATCAATTCTACGTGTAAATTTGATTGCTCACGAACATCTACCAATTTCTGCAATGATGAATTTTCCATTTTAAAAGGATAACTCAAACCTTTTCCACTCAAATATGTACGACCTGGATTATTAGGATCGTTAACTCTAATATTATTAGCCTGATCCTCACTGTTTAAGCTAATAAACTCAATATTAAATAGCGGAAACAGTTTTCTTTTTTCACACTCTTTGGCCCACTCATTATAGCCATCAGTGGTGTAAAAATCATTTATTCCAACTACCTTAACACTCTCCTCAACTGCCATATCCAAAGCTTGAGGAATATTATCAAAAGCACTAAAAGAGTAAGGCGTATGCATATGAGCATTAACTTTTAGTGATGACCAATCTGTAATATTCTCAACAGACTTTAATAAGGTCTCTTTATCTGGAAATTTACTATAAAAACTCATAAAACTTTCAATTTAAAAAGAATAAGATTAAAGTATATATCAAAATGTTTTAACTCTAAAGGGGGGCTACCCCTAATACGTAAAAATTCATATTCATTACATAGTTACTTGTTTTAGCAGGTCTAAAAGTCCCCTTTAGGAAAACAAAGTTCAGCGTAGCTAATTTAGGGGTAAATTTAACCCCCGTCCCCCTAAAGGGGGCTACCCTATCACGTGAATAACAAAACGTAATTGTCATTACACAGTTTTCTGTTTCAGCAGGTCTAAAAGCCCCCTTTATTGTATACCCAATTTATTGGTGTAGGGGGTTGGGGGTAAATAATATCCCCACCCTTGCCTAAAAAACTACACTCCCAATTTAGAACGTCTTATCTGTTCTGAATTTGTAAAATTACTTGTAGGAATATATCCTTGCAATGGAACAATTTTTTCGTGAATAGCATCTAAGAACCACATTGGTTGTGGGAAGAAACTATCTTCTAACTCATAAGCTGGTGTTATCCAGTTACGCGACCCTACAACTACAGGTGGTGCATCTAAATAATCAAACGCTAGCTCTGAAATATTTCTAGCAAAATCATTTAAAAATGACCCACGACTTGTTGCATCTCCCGATATAATAATTCTTCCAGTTTTCTTAACCGACTCAATTACTTTCTCATAGTTAAATGGTACCAATGAACGAGCATCAATCACTTCAGCTGTCATTCCATATTTTTCTTCTAAAATATCAGCAGCTTCAAGTGCACGATAAAGAGTTGCACCAACAGTCAGTATAGTAACATCTTTACCTTCTCTTTTTACATCTGGCTCGCCAAGTGGAATTTCATAATAACCCTCTGGCACACCACCTTCGTGGAACTCCTCACCTACATCATAAATTCTTTGACTTTCAAAGAAGATTACAGGGTCTGTACCTTGTAGTGCACTATTCATTAATCCTTTTGCATCATACGGTGTTACAGGGAAAAGAACTTTCAGTCCTGGTATATGAGCAACTAATGATGTCCAGTCTTGACTATGTTGTGCACCATATTTAGAACCAACAGAAACACGCATTACCACTGGCATCTTTAGGATATTACCACTCATAGCTTGCCATTTTGGTAATTGGTTGAACACCTCATCACCTGCACGACCGATAAAGTCGCAATACATAATTTCAGGAATTACCCTACCACCACACATAGCATAACCAATTGCAGTACCAACAATGGCAGCCTCTGCAATAGGTGAGTTAAATAATCTATGATAAGGAAGTGCTTCTGTTAAACCACGATATACAGCAAATGCACCACCCCAATCACGGTTCTCTTCACCATAAGCAATTAGTGATGGGTCTTTATAAAAACGATCTACAATTGCTTCAAATATACCGTCACGCAACTGATATTGTCTCATTTTTGAAAATGGCTTACCATCTTTATCAAAAGCAAATCGCTCTTTCTTTGCAATCTGTTTTACTCGTGGATTCTCTTCCATTGGATGATTTGTCTCAGCTTCACCTGGCAACATTGCATCTATAGACTCATTAGAGAACATCATTTCTCCAATTAATTCTGGCGTTTCTTCCATATTCATATATGGCGAAATCTCAGGATCAATAGAGAGTTTAAACATCTCTAAAATTATATCTTCTACACCTTTTGTGATAGTCTTTAAGTCAGCCTCTTTTACAACACCAGCTTCAATTAGCTCTTTTCCATAACCTACAATGCTATCGTGCTCTTGCCAAGCCTCAATCTCTTCTCTCGTTCTATATGAAGAAGCATCCGATGGCGAGTGACCAGAATATCTATAAGTAAGAATCTCTAATAAAACTGGTCCTTTTTTATCATCAATAATTCTCTTTTTACGTTTAAATGCATCTATAACAGCAAGAGGATTATATCCATCAACTCTCTCTGTATGCATTTGGTCTTCATTTATACCCGCTCCAACTCTTGCTGCAACACCATAGCCCATTGTTTCACCAGCTGTCTGTCCACCCATTCCATACTGGTTGTTCATCACGTTGAAAATGATTGGTAATCCACCTTTCATATCACCTTCCCACAGATGAGTATATTGGTCCATTGCTGCGAAGTTCATTCCTTCCCAAACTGGTCCACAAGCTAATGAAGCATCACCAATGTTTGCTACAACTAACCCTGGCTTACGATTTACTTTTTTAAATAGAGCTGCACCAACAGCAATATCCCCACTACCACCAACAATTGCATTATTTGGATATACTCCAAATGGTGTAAAAAATGCGTGCATACTACCACCAAGACCTTTATTGAAACCTGTCTTACGAGCAAAAACCTCAGCTAATGTTCCATAAATAAGGAATCTTATCCCTAACTCTTTTACAGAACCATTAAAATCTTTTTTAACAACTTCAAGTGTATCGCCATCAAAGAAAGTTTCCATTATCTCGGTCAACTCATCATCTGAGAGCTTTGCAATAGAACTTAATCCTTTAGCTAAAATTTCACCGTGACTTCTATGTGAACCAAATATAAAATCATCAACTGTCAGGTTAAATGCCATACCAACCGCCGCAGCTTCTTGACCAATAGACAAGTGAGCTGGACCAGGATGGTCATAAGCAACCCCATTATATTCACCAGTTGTCTTTATTAAATTCAACATAGTTTCGAACTCACGAATTACCACCATATCGTGATAAATTCTTACAAGTTCTTCTTTTGAAAAGTTTTTCAACTCATCTTTTACACTCTTATTATATTGATTAATCGGAATTGGTTTCAATTTTAGTTCCGATGCTTTCCTTGCTTCTGCAGGATCTATAAACTGTTTCTTAGCCATATCTGTAATTATTATATTTTCATTTAAAAAATTAGACCTTAAAAGTTAAATACATTCTCTTTTAAAATCTCTGATACTGTTGGATGTGGGAAAACCACTTCTTGCATCTCATCAATTGTCATCTCTGATTCAATAGCCATTACAGCACCATAAATCATCTCACTTGATGGATTGCCTAACATATGAACTCCAAGAATTTCTCCGTGTTCTTCGCCTATTAAAACTTTGCTAAATCCTACGCCACCTTCATTTTCAGTGACAAAACGACCAGCATAAGCCATTGGCAGATTAGAGAGCTTATATTTAATACCTTTCTCTTTTGCAACCTCTTCTGTTAGTCCAACACCAGCAAATTCAGGATTGGTATAAATAACGCCAGGAATAGCATTATATCTCATATAATCCTTCTTACCTGTTAAATTATTTACAACAACTTCACCCTCACGACTTGCTGTATGTGCTAATAATGAAAAACCTGTAACATCACCAGCTGCATAAATATTAGGAATATTTGTACGCATCTTTTCATCTACTTTAATACTGTTTCTGAAAAGCTCAACACCAACATTCTCTAAACCTATACCTACAATATTTGGACGACGACCAACACTAAGTAAAATCTTTTCTCCTTTTACTGTTTCAGTTTTTCCATCCTTTTCAAAAATAACCTCATTACCTTTTATCTCAGTAACTTTTGATTGCAGATTGAATTTTATTCCTTTCTTTTCAAGTTGCTTTCGTAAAACACCACTCAACTCGCTATCCATACCAGTAAGAATTTCTGGTAACATCTCGATAACAGTAACCTCAGTGCCTAAGCTACTAAAGAAACTAGCGAACTCAGTGCCGATAACACCACCACCAATTACAACTAAAGATTTTGGAAGTTCTGAAAGATTCAACACCTCACGGTTTGTTACAATAATATCTCCAGCCTCTTCAACACCTTTTATCGGTGGAATTACTGCCTCTGAACCTGTTGAGATTAGCACGTTCTCTGCCTGATAAACAGTTCCATTCGCTTCAATTTCAACTCCAGAAGCTGTGCGACTTTTTATTGTTGCTAAAGCATTTACAACCTCAACCTTGTTTGATTTCATCTTAAAACCAATTCCACCAACAAGTCGTCTAACAACTCCATCTTTACGCTTCATCATCTGTGCAAAATCAAATGTAACGGAATCACCATTCACACCATATTTTGCACCAGCCTTAGCATTATCATAAATTTTTGCACTATAAAGTAGAGTTTTTGTTGGAATACATCCTTCATTTAAGCATACTCCGCCCAACTCCTTCTTTTCAAATAGGATAACCTTTAAACCCTTTGCTCCTGCCCTTTCAGCAGCAACATATCCAGCAGGTCCACCCCCTATTATTGCTAAATTGTACATATATTATATTGTTACAGCTAACGTGAGTTCGATATAAATAATTATACTTTCTTTGTTCATCTAAAGATAATGCTTTAGCAGGTCTAAAAGTCCCCTTTACCTTGTCTAGCTGAAAGCAAGAGGGAAACGAAGTTCTGCGAAGCTAATTTAGGGGTAAACTTTCTTTTTTAACCCCCAACCCCCCTAAAGGGGGCTTTATTTACAGCTTAAAGAATATACTTAATATCAAACTGACGTTACAGCTATTTTATAAATCAAATTCTAAATTTTCAATCTCAATAGCTACTTGTTTCAAGAACTTTGTAGCCTCGCCACCATCTAATGCTCTGTGGTCATAAGTCAAACTCAATCCTAAGTATGGAACAAAACCATAAACACCATCACCTAAGTCTTTTGGACGAGGTATAATAGTATTTACTCCTAAAATAGCAACTTGTGGTAGATTAATTACTGGCGTAAACATCTCAACACCATAACTTCCCAGATTGGAAACCGTAAAAGAAGCAGCCTCAGAAGCTAACAATTCTGGATTTATATTACCTTTTCTACTTCCATTTGCTATCTCTTTAAATTGATTTGCCAAGCCTTGAATTGATAAATCATCAGCATTTTTAACAACAGGGACCATCAATCCTCTATCAGTATCTACCGCCAAACCAAAATGTACTTTATTAAATATCTTCATTGAGTCTCCCATGAAGTGTGCATTTACTTGTGGATATTTTTTCAAAGCCTTGATTGTTGCAAAGCAAATCATATCATTAAGGGTAATATTTGTAGAATATCCCTCATCCATAGCAGCTTTTACTTTCTTGCGAAGAGCTAATAAATTACGAGCATCTGCACCAAGATGATGCGTTAATTGAGCAGAGTTTTGCAATGAAGAGTGCATAGCCTTTGCAATTAACTTTCTCATATTAGTTAAAGGCTTAACTTCAAAGTCATCTCCATAAACTGGATTCTGAGAAAGCACATCTGCACCTGTAACTGCACCTGCCAAACCTGTTCCTTCAGTTGGAACAGCAACAGATTCACTTGCAGAAATCTTTTTAGCAAGTGGTGTAGTTTTCGGCTGTGATGCAATAGCACTCTGGACATCACGCTCTATAACGCGCCCTTGTGGTCCTGTTCCCGCTAAAACTGAAGTATCAATCTGCTCTTTGTTAGCAAGGTTTTTTGCTCGTGGAGAAACACCAACTGTGCTAGCAGAACTAGAAGCAACTACTTTAGTCTCAGGAGCTGCAGAAACTTCTGCAACCTCAACCTCTGTTTTAACCTCTTCAACCTCTGGTGTAGACTCTTGAGATTCAATATCACCGCCTGGCCTAAACTCCTCTACTGACTCTCCCTCTGCACCAATCACCATAACGTTGGTTAAAACTTCAACCTCATCTCCCTCTTCGAAAAAGATTTCTAATAAAATCCCATCTTCGGGAGACTCTTCTTCAAAAGAAGCTTTATCTGTTTCATAAGCAAAAAGAAGTTCACCTTTCTTTACCGCATCTCCTTTTTTCTTATAAAACTCAGTTATTATACAACTTTCAACTGATTGCCCTTGCTTGGGCATAATTATTACTGTAGCCATATTATCTTTTTGTATTTTTTACAAATATAAGCTACTTAACTTGTTTATACAAGTTAATTTTGAAAATTATTTGTTTTTTCTTTAAAATAAAGAAAACAATAAACACTACTCACTAATAATCTGCCCATTACAAAACATCACCAATTCCTCAAAACCTAAAACAGAAAACAAAAAACTCATTTAATTAAAAAAATCATCTGACATAAGTAGACGAGTTTTGAAAAAAACACTATTTTTGCTATTCTAAAACAACAATTTAATTTACAGAACAGTATAAGCGTCATTAGAAATGAAAAATCTACCTCCATACAAATACATTTATGAAACAATACGTCAACAGATAATTGATGAAATCTTTATTGAAGGAGACCTTTTACCTTCAGAGCACGCATTAAGTACAACATACGATGTAGCTCGTCCTACGGTAAGAAAGGCATTGCAGAGATTACAAAATGAGGGATACATAAGCAAGCATCAAGGCAGAGGTAGCACAGTTAGAGGAGTCCCTAAGGGAGTTGGTATTCTTTCCTTAAGAGGCACAACAACAGCAGTTGGTGAAGATAATCTTTCAACCATTATCACTCACAAACCAGAAGCCAGAAGTTGGGATGAAGCATTTACATTTTCACTATCAAAAACAGAAAAAGAGGTAGGTTGTATATACTTTGAACGTCTAAGAATGGTTAATGGCAAACCTGTCTTTTACGATATTACAATGTTACCTAATATCAATCTTCCTAGATTTACTCAGCGCAATCTTAACGATAAATCGTTGTTTGATATACTTAGAAAATTCTATCAAATAGAAGTTGTTGGAGGTGAACAGAAAATTCTAGCTACTCATGCAGATGAAAAACTTCAAAAACATTTTAATGTAAATTCAAATCATCCCATAGTACAATTAAACAGGAAAATTGAGACCAACAGATATGGCTTTAACATATATAGTCAGGTATTTTGTAATTCTGCAGAGTATGCACTATATGGAACTTTCTAAAAATCATCTGTTACAGTAGGCCACTCATCTTGCCATGTTATTGGCAAGATTCTCAGGTAGCTTGCACCTTTACGTGACATATCGTAAGCATGGAACAGTAGATAATCAACTCCATCTAATGTGGCCACGGCATTATGTCCAACTCCAGCATATTTTTCATTACCTTCTACAACCAAAGTTCCACCGCCATCTAGCAATGAAACTCCATCTTTATCAAAATACTCCCCTTTTAAACTTTTTGATCGACCAACTACCACTTTATAAGTACTTTCAGCACCTCGACAACAAAAATCATAAGAAACAAAAAGATAGTACCAACCATCTTTTTTGAAGATAAATGGAGCTTCTACAGCATTATTTTCAAGTTTCCTAGTAGATATATTTATAAAATCATCATAAGATTGTGCTACAGAAAGTCCATCATCTGAAAGCTTTGCAAGCATAATTCCACCCCAAAAAGAACCAAAAGACAAATAAGGATTACCATTTTTATCTAAAATAAAATTTGCATCAATAGCATTCCAGTTTGTCTTTTTAGGTGTAGACAAAATAACTGGTCCATGATCTACCCACTTAAAATCAGAGCTATTAGAGTCTAAAGTTTTATTGGAAGCAACTCCTATTGCTGACCTGTTTTTTCCAAAAGTTGAAACAGAGTAATAAACTAAATATCTTCCATTATGATAAGCTATATCAGGTGCCCATGTATGTCCATGATATCCAGGAACAGAATCCATTGCCCACTGAGGCGGATTCATAAAAATTGGCTTTTCAAATTTCCACTCATCTAAATTATCAGATGAATAAACATTAATACCCCATCCCGTTGAGAAGATATAATATTTATCATTTTCTTTTATAATTACAGGGTCATGAGCATAAGTTGTATCAACCGCTGTAATTTGTCCAACTCTATCTAGTATTCTCTGTCTAAAGTTTTCTGAATTATTTTGAGAATTGGCAGCTCCAATAATAAAAGCAAAAATTATAACTATCCTGATTTTCTTCATCTGTTCTGTTTTTTTAGCAATTTAATAAAAAAATCAATCGAATAGGAAGTATAAAAGCTATTTATTAATTCTTCTCTAACACTACGCAACATTCTATTCAATGCCACCCTATTTTGCTTTAAGATTTTAAAGAATAAAACGAATAAAAAAAGCTCCCATAAAAGAGAGCTTTTTAAAATAGTATTGTTTATTTTTCTAAAATCTTATACCTACTTTTATAGCTGGTTGTGCTAAAAATGTAGTTGTATGAGCATCTACAGATTGAGCTCGGGTTCCTGATTGGTGAAAAACATTCTTAACTGAATACATATAATTTACAGCTTTAGCTTCAATTCCAATAAGGAGTGCTTCAGTTAAAAAGTAATCTACACCAAAAACTAAACTACCACCAAGAGCATACGCTTCACCTTTTCTATCATCGTAAGTTGGTAACACCTCTTGGTTTCCATCAAGTCCTCTATACCCATCAAAAACAATCAATTGTGAATATAGACCATTAAATTGCAAACCTGCATAAGGAGCAACTCTTTCATATTTTGAAGATAAATAGTAATCACCACCAAGGTCTACAAAATAACTTTGTTTTGCTCTTCCCTCAAACATATTATGCCCTGGTATATAAGTTCCAGGATAATTAATTCCATCTGGGTCTGCTACTCCTTCAACATAATCTTTAGATGGAGCACCTCCAAATAATCCTCCACCATTTAGTCTCACAGCTATGTCGTCTGTAACAAAATACTTTATTTCAATACCAAGTGTAGAATTAGCTCTTCCGAAAGAGTAAACACCCAATGATGGTTCTGATAGATTTACACCATTTCCTGGCTGTGAATAAAATGGATTAGTTCCACTATTCACTTCAGAAACTGTTACATCAGCAAATGTTGCCGCTTGCCCATATTTAATCCCAAACACCACATCTCCTGCTTTAGAAGCATATTGTGCACTTGCACAATATACTATTCCAACAAGCAAAATTATAGTATTTATATATTTTAATTTCATCATAATTTATAAGGCTTTTAAATTTTTAATTATTGATAATCAACAAAACACTGTTTTGTTAAAGAACGCCATTAAATTATGACCCTAACTCTTCATTTATTAAGTTCAAATAATTACCTGCTAATTTCTGTTCAACTGTTAATTGCTGCTCTAAATGGCCTAATTCTATAGTTAGTACACTTATTTGACCTTCTAGATATTCAACATCTGTTATATCTTTCTCATCAATTTGTTTTTGATCTGCCTCAACAGCTACAATCAGGTCTTTAATAGCATCTTCCAGAGCTTCAAGTTCTGTATTTATCACAGTATAATCACCTAATAATGCATCTTTAACTGCTTCTATAAAAGCTTTTTCTAAGTTTATAGCACTTATTAAATCATCTTGCTCTTCTTTTGCTTCACGTGCAGCTAACCACTCAGCTTCTGCAGTGAAAAACTTATTTCTAACTGAACTTAAATTGGTTTCTGTAGCTTTATACTCTGTTTTTAGTAGAGCTATATAAGCTTCAACAATAGCTTTTGACTCCTCTAATTCTGCTTTTTTCTCTTCTGCCTCGGCAATATCTTCATCAATATCTGGGATAATATTATCTTCAAAGCTTGTAATTAAAGCTTCTATTTTCTCTTCATTATTACCTACCCATGCATAAAATTTTTCATCCCATTCATCAAGACCAACTAATCCAAAGTCAAGAGCAGCATTAGCAATATCTCCTTTTAAGTTTGTTAATTCAGTATCTTTAGTGCCAAACTCTGTTAATGCATCATTCATAGCTGTTTCTGCAGTAGAAACTGCTGGATTTGTTACATCACCACCATTTGCCAAAAGAGCCACGTTGTATGCTTGTACTGCATTTCTGTATGCACCCAAAGCGTTATCTCTTGCTCTTTGCGCCTGATTTAAAGAACTGCTATATGAATTTTGTAAAGCTTTAACTGATGATAAAACAGATTGAGCATTAGCTTTCTCAACTGCTAAGTCATCAAGATCTTCTTGCGCTGCATCAATCTCTTTAACATACTGAGGAATAGATTTATAAACACTATCAATTGCTAACGGATTGTTTGTTAACCTTGCATAATCAATTGTGTCTATTTTAGCAGTAAAACCAAGTGTATTAGTTAAATCATCTACAAGGTCAACCAACTCTTCTAATTCTGCATATTCTTCAGCAAAATTAGACATTGCAGCTGCTTTGATAGCTACTATTTTCTCTAATTCTGCTTTTTTAGACTCTTCTCTTGTCTTTTCGTCTGCAATATTTTTGGCAGCAACCTCTGCAGCATTAACATCCTCAAAAATATCTGCTGGATTAGCATTTGCAGAAGCGTATTTTTCATATTTATCCTCAGCTTTTTCTAATTTTCTTTGATTTCTTGCTAAACTATTTTTTACAGCTTGAGTTGCACCACCAAATGCTAATGCTATATTTTTCTCATTAATCTCTTTTTGCTTATTAATGATATTATTTTGTAATGTTTTAATTCTCCCTGTAGTAGCTTTATACTTAGCAAAATATTCATCTAATGTAGGATTTTCAATAGTAGTTAGTGCTATTTCAGCTTCTAAATCTCTTAAAGCACCTTCTAGAGCTGCTTGTGAAGTTGCCAACGCTCTCTCTGCATCTGCTACAGCCTTATCAGCCAAAGCTAAAGTTTCTGCCTTGATAATAGCTATTTGCTGTTCTGATTGAGCCTCAGCTGTTCGCGCTTGAGCAGCTTGCAAATCCGCCTGAGCTTGTTTTAGAGCTGCTTCTGCCTCTCTATATGCTACCTCAGCTTCAATTAAAGCTGATTCTTTATCTGCTTTTGCTTGAATAAGTGATGCTTGTGCTTCACGTAAAGCCTTTACACCGTCAGTCTCTTCATTTTTTATACAACCTGATAATAAAAAAACAGTTATCAACAAAAATGATTTTCCGAACAATAATAATTTTTTCATAATAATTTAAATAAAGTGTTATATTTTTAAATTGAATTCAGCTCAATATTACGAAAATCAATACTCAAAATAAATTATATTTGATGAACAGCGGTATATCCTACACCAAAGTATCATTTTATTTGACTAATGAAATTTCATTAATTTCATACAAATAATTTTCGTTTTTTAGATATTTTTTTGTAACTTAAAGTCATCAAAAACTGTATAAAATCTATAAATTTGCGTATGAATTACTTAGCACACATATTACTATCTGGTGACAATCCTGATGTAAAAATCGGAAATTTTATTGGCGATTATGTCAAAGGAAGCCAATATTTAAAATATTCCGAAGATATACAGAGGGGGATTCTTTTACATCGCCAAATTGACAAGTTTACAGACACTCATCCACTTGTTAAAGATAGTATGCTTATTTTTAGACCAAAATATAGAAAATACGCAGGTGTTATTGTAGATGTTGTTTATGACCACTTCTTAACCCACAATTGGAATAAATATAGCGATGTTACACTTAATCAGTTTGTAAACGAAACTCACAAATTGATTATGAGACGATATTTTTCACTGCCAAATAAAATTAAACAGTTTTTGCCATACCTTATAAGAAGCCGCCGACTCGAAGCTTATGCAGAAATTGAGGGTTTGAGAAAAACATTCCATATTATGTCTGGACACACCTCCTTGCCCGACTTTAGCAACTGGGCAGTTGAGCAAGTGGAAGAGAATTATGACTTGATAGAATCACAATTCTTACCTTTCTTTGATGAAATCAGAGAAATGGCAGCAAATTTTCTTAACAAAGAAGACATTTTAATACATCCAAGTAGCCCTGACCATTCGGTCGCGACCGCTTAAATCTTTTATAACTTTTAAAGAGGTGTAACCAATCTCTCTTAGAAGTTGGAGCGTTTCATTTCCATAATTTTCGTTTATTTCAAAATATAAATTGCCTTTATCATTTAACATTTTGCTACCAAGCACAGCAATTTTTTTATAAAATATAAGCGGATTATCCATCTCCACAAACAGAGCTAAATGTGGTTCATATTCTAATACGTTTTTTTGCATAAGCTCTTTATCAATGGGAGTTACATAGGGCGGATT
>CAZHHH010000065.1:0-14968 GCA_964532085.1 uncultured Marinilabiliaceae bacterium | reverse complement strand
CCTTATTGTGGCTATACTGTCAGCCTATTAATTGGATTTGGAATGTTGTTTTTACAAATAAGATTCTGTAAATGGTGGTTATCAAAATATCGTCAAGGTCCATTAGAATATATTTGGCATAAATTGACCTGGATTGGTAGAAAGTAAATAGTTGATTTTTATAACAGGATATTGATTTTATAAAAGTTTTTAAAAAACCCTAGTTCCAAAAACGAACCTATCTTTCCAATATATTGCATCTAATTGTGTGATGGTCACACCAGCTTTTGTGGAGGTATGGATAAAAGTTCCATCGCCTAAATAGATGCCTGAATGTGTTATGAATGCGGATGTTCTATATGTGTTTGTGAAGAATACAAAATCACCTTTTTGTAGTTTCGTTTTGTCAAATATTGGTTTTCCATATCTGGCTTGTTCTTGAGAGTTGTGCGGTAGATCTATTCCAAATGTTTTATAAGTTCTCAAAATTAGTCCTGAGCAATCCATACATTTTTTTGTGCTTCCACCCATACAATGTGGCGTACCGATAAATGATTTTGCGGTTGATATAATGTCATTAGCGGTAAAGTTGCTACTGTTTATCTTTTTCTCAATACCATTTTTTTCAAAACTGTTATACTCTTTTTTATATTTTACCTCTATTTTATCTTGAGCTACACAACTTGTATTTAGTAATAGAATAATAGTTAAAAATGAGAAAAGCAATACAAAAAGTTTATTCATAGCTCTATTGATTTAAAGAGAATCTGAAACTCACACCAAAGCTACTATTTAATATTGGGTAGCTAGATGAAATATATGGTGAATTTAATTGTCTATCATAAAATAGTTGCATATTAAAATTACTACTCAATGCATAATCAGCTGTCATTTTTAAAGTGAAAATTTTCTGCCCAGCTGTCATCTGGTTCAGTCTTTCTTCAATTCTTCTAATTATAGAAAAATTATCTCTAATAGAGATGTCAGCTCTAAGATTCAGGTCTGAGGACAATTTCTTTGCATTACCTTTTGAGCCAATTATCATATCCATTTTATCAAATCTGTAGCCAAGACCGATAATAAATTCATCACTATAGTTCTCAATTAGCTGATTGTTGTTTAATCCTAAAGATAACATTCTACTCTTTTTAATTTCTGCACGTGTTGTTAGGCTATTATTCCAGGTCATATTAACTTGGATAAGTGGCGAAAATTGCTCTGATACTGAAACTCCACTAATTTGATATTGTGGCACAAAGTTCCCTTGCGCATCACGCATAAAGCTAAAGCCATCTCTAAAATCTTCCCAATCTGTGTTGGTTAGATAGTTTCCAACTGTATAAACAGACCTATAAGCGTGAGATAAATCAATTGATTTGAAATATTTCTGAGTCCATTTTAATTTAGATAATCCATCATAAGTAACTCTCCAGTTTGGTTGCATTTTCGCTATTGCAGGCATTGCTTCTAAGAAAATGTTATTAGCACTTTTACCAGAATATGCAGCTAAAAATGCAGGTATCATAACATCTTGTGATGATAGTCCATAACCGTCTGTTCCATTGCCAGCTGGTAAGTTGTCATCCGGATATCCGTTTGGATTATATGGTTTACCTGCAATTTGGTTATATGGATTGTTAGCATCAGCATACTGCCCACCTGTTGGGTGTGAATATCCAACTCTATTATTTCCTAGTCTATCTGCAATAATTTCTCGATTTGACAAGAATTTATCGAATACCTTTGAAGAGTAATCTCCTTTTTTAGTAGGTCTTTGGAGTGCTGTTCCGATGACATTATAACTCATAGAAAAACCTCCATTTTCTATAGTGTTGAATGCTCCAGCAAATCCGTTACTATCAAACATATAGTATTCTGAGATATTATAGTTTTTACGATGATTACCCGTTAGTTCAATTCTCAATCCTCTTATTGGTTCAATAGTTGCTCTAATTGTTAAATCCTTAGTATCATTCATTATGAACGGAGAATTTAGAGTTGTATCATTGGTTAACCAATGATTATCAACAGCCGTTAAAGCATAATCTCTATCTTGCCATCCAACTAAGAAAGGAAAACCTGGACCAATATTTCCAGAAAATGATTGAGAACCAGCAAATTTTGCTTCAGGTAGATAACCAGGTAAAATTGTACCGCTATTTTGTGAATAGGTTGCAGTTACATTTTTAACAAGTGTAAGCAATCTTGCTCCGTGTTCTAAAACTTTTATCGACTTATTTGGCTTGTCAACTTTTTTGCCTGTAACAATAATTCTACCAGTTGGGATATCTTGCTCTGGTGTAAATGCAACATTATTTTCATCAATAACTTCTTGCTTACCTTTTACAGGAATACCAGATTCATTAAATATTCTAGCCGAAATATCAGTTGTTCCTAAGTTGTGAGCAATTGTGAATGCTTCACCTTTCGACATTTTTATATTATGCTGCGTAAATCTAACGGTTTCACTCTGATTTTGTCTTCTAGTTTGTGGACGATTCAGATTTCTGAAATAATTAGATTTATTATATAAATTAGTGAAATTCAATTGGGCGTTAGCCTGAATATTTTGTGAGTTTCTAATTGTATTTCCCCAATTAAAATCACTTGTAGTTATTGGCCCTTGTTGCCAGTTATACATACCACCATAAGATGTAGAAAGTGATGTCCAGTCTAAGTATGGCAATTTATTTATAGGTACATTATAGCTAACATTAACATTATGTTGGTAGTTTGTTGTTCTACCAAATGATTGCATATTATTTAATACAGAATCTTTCCAAAGCTTATACTCATCTGCATAAAGCTTTTTGTTAACAACTCCTTCTGGCTCATCAATTGCAGAGTTATTTGTCATTCTAAAATCAAATTTTAGAGATTTTGAAAGGTTATAAGTTAAATCAAAATATTTATTCCAATAAAAATCTTTGTCAATTGTTACTGGTATTTTGAATTCTGGATTACTTATATTTCTCAAATATTCTTCGTGATAACCTCTTGTAACTTCCCATCTATAGCCTAATTGTGTCGGTGCTAGATAGAAGTTGAAATCTCTAATCAAAGCTAAAGATTTAGGTTTTATTTGTTTAAAAGGCTCAATTGCCTTAGGTCTGTTGGTGAAATTATATGCCAACATTCCTCTATAATTTTTGTCAGTAAGATTCTCAATATCAACATTCCTTCTATAAGTCTCATTATACGAATATGTTGCACTAATATTACTTGGAGAATAGAACTTTTGAGGTCCCTCTTTTGGCTGCAATCTAACATTTGAGAAACTTACGCTTTTACGTTTAGCATAGTCTTGTGAAAGCATCTTTATACTATCTCGTTCCTGACTATTTTCAACATTATTTAAAGCTACATCAAGAGGAATATCAGGATCTAAAGGTGAATATTCGGGCGTAGCGACTTGCTGATTAATACTATAATAAAAAGGTATTGAAATAATATTTCTTGGACTTATAAGTTTGCCCAGCTCTAAGTTAGTAGCAATATCATATTGATAATAATCTTCTTTACTTCTTTCATTTACACTTTGGTCTATACTTCCAAAGCCAGCTGTGCTAACATTTCCCGCGACTGATACCGAACCAATATCAGCAAGTTTTACATTCAGACGACCAGTAGCTGCCCATCCTCCCTCTTCTTTAAAGTCGGTTAATTTAAGTTCGTTAACCCAAATTTCTGCACTTTTATCATTTATTGAGTTATTTCTAACACCAATCATAATAGTTCGTGCATTTGCTAAGTTTGGATTACCTTTTATTTTTACAACATTGGCTGGTTTATCTTTGTCAAACCAACTGTAAATATCTGTCAATGCAATTGTTGAACCTTCTTGACGCATTAATTCGTTGCGTTTTAATTTCACTTCTTGTAACAGTTCAAGAGGTATATCAAAAGCATTACTTTCTGGCCAAACAGTATATCTATCAACAGATGAGTTGCTACTGTATGATGAACTATATGGCGTTAGCTCTAACGGAATTTCATATTCATAATAGTTGTTTTGATAGTCAGAGCCAATTCTAATAAAGACCCTCATCTCACCATCGTTTAGTGGATAACTAGGTATAGCTTCTGCGTGAACTTCCATCTTTAACCTTCTATATTGACGTAAGTCCATATTAATATTCTTGTAAACAGCACGAGCGTCATTACTGCCCAATTCAGTTACTTTTAATGATAATGATTGCTCATTTAACTGCCTTGGAGTTGGGTTAGATGGATCTAAAACTCTATCAACACCAGGTGGTAAAATATAATTTACTGGCTCTCTATTACCATTCTCTTCAATATTTACTGCCGAAACCTCAAATTTTGTATAAGACTGAACTGTAGCATTTTCTTCAGCTATTGTTAATGGCTTTTCATACTTTCTCCACTCAGAACGAATAAGGCTAAGTGATGCAAATCTTAAAACAACAGTATCTGAGAAGTTATGTAAAAACATTCTCATAAATCTAATAGAACGAGTGTCTTCAATGCTACCAACAACCGTATCAGGGATATTAATAGGAACCTTAAACTGATACCATTTTACAGTTTCAGTTTTGCCATTTTTTAGTTTTACATCTCGCTCAGCAATATCTGTAATATAATTTTGTCCTATCTCCATATTGTTAGGATTTAATCCTACTTTATATTGGAAATAATTCTCCGCTTCGCTCAATGTGTTATCATTATTCAAATCTTCCCCATCTGGAATGTTAGTAGCGGCTGTACTGTAAGCTTCATTTGATGCTTCAGATGGTTTTGAGTTACCTTCCGGATTGTTAAAATCTTTATATCTATCTAAAATTGATACTTGCTCTCTATCAAAATCTGAACCTCTATAATAGTGAAAATCGTCGGCTGCAGGGTCTTGCACAAATTTTTGAAATATTTCTGGATTTAAAATAGTCTCAATTTGTGAAAGATATGAACTGTAAAATTGACGCTCGCGTTCAGAGTTCATTCCGTTTAAACCAACGTCTTGCATTAAGCGAGTTGCAGGGTCATTACTAAATGCTGTTACTAAACTTTGAGTTTTTGGAATATATCCCCACGCTGTAGAGTCCACATCAAATGGCTCATTTGGACCAGGTAATCCTTGCTCAAAGAATTTTCTTGAATCTTTTAATATATCCTCAGAAATATCTCCTAAGTTTATATATAAATCTCCACCTTTATGAGTCCCTTCATCATATATAAAAGGGTCCATCATCCAAAATTCAATGTGGTCGATATTTGCAGCTTCAAAGTCATTGGTGTCAATTTTTCTCATAATACCACCCCAACGTTTTTCGGGATTTGGTAATGTGCCGTCTGGTCTTAATTGTGCATCAAAGTTATATGGACCACGCTCCTCTGGATAATATGCAAGGTTTAATACAGCGATATTTGTTGGTTCACCTGTTCTTGCTTGTCTAAATGGAAAAATCTCACTTTCGTAAATCTCTCTTACATAATGATTTGATTGCCCATCTGGGTCACGTCTTATATGACTTGGCGTTAATGAATTATTTCTTAAAAATAGTGGGTCAATTGAATACCAAGCTAATTTTGCTCTGTTATATCCATATCTTAAATCATTATTAAATTCAGCTTCGGGAAACATAGGTTGTCCCTGTGGCGTACTTGCAAGCTTCCAAGCTGTCCACTGTTTCAAGTCCAACGGTATTTTTGTCCCTTCAAAATCATCAATATATGAAGAGCCAGATTTATCTATAACTTTAGGGTGGCCAGGTATTAAATGTGCAAACTCTCCTTCAAATGAGATTGATGATGGAGTTTTTGTCTGTACTGTTGGAATTTTATCTATTATTTTTGTTAATAGATTTGATTCTGTAAAATAAGAGGTGTTTAAACCCCAAATAGTATTTGAAATTGGCTCATCACCAAATGCAACTTTCTGTGTTAATGGTCGCTCTTTTAAATGTAAAATTGTTCCACCAATATTAAAATCTTCATTAAATTGATAGTTCAAGTGGCTACCAATTAGTGTTTTAGTTTGCAAATTGAAGAGAGATTGACTCTCTAATGACACCTGTATTGGTGTACCAGAATCTAAAAGTCCAGAGTTTAAAATTTGAATAGTTCCAGAGGTGTAGTTTACAGAATAATCAACATTTTCCGTAAGCTTAATTCCGCCAGCTGTAACAACTACCGACCCTTTAGGAATATTAAATGCATTTAAAGATATTTCTGATCCTGACTCTGATTTATAAGAACCTTCTAACTTAAACTTGTTTTTCTCTGCATTCTGTTTTGCAGCTGTCTGTGTTGAGGTGTATAAATCATAAAATGCATACTTGTCTTTTAAATGTTGTGTTGGAAGTTTATCTGCCAAACTTTTTCCAAATGGTTCTAAAACAGGGAAAATAACTCGCCCTTGTTCTGGTATAATTGTATATCCTGGAATAAAGTCAAAGACTCCATCTGGAGAATATTCTTGTCTGTTATTAAGATTATCTAAATTTAGTAAAGATAAAAATAGCTTTCCATTTACGGCACCAGCTCCATCTTTTGGTCCTTCTGGAAAATAGTTTATTGAAGTTCCAGTCGAGTCATTATGATATGTTACATTTAATACAAAGTTTTTCTCGCTAAGCTGATATGCACCAATAGAGTAGATGTTTTTCATCATTAAATCCCAAGTTTTTAATGATGGAGATAATAAAGAACCTTTAATTAATTTAGTAATAAGGGTTTTGGGTGCTTCTATTCCACTTGTACTAAATTCACCAACTCTATATGTTTTCCCGTTGTATGTGTATTCGTATGCAACACTTAATATCTCATCAGAATTAAGTGCATTATTTAAAGAGATATATCCTAGTTTACTGTTTAATCTATATTCTGTTGATGATAATAATCTTGCATTTTCAACTTTTTCATAATCTGCAGACGTTTTAAATCCAGATAATATAGAAGATATTTCATTTATATTTCGAATACCTCCGTAGGTTGATATTGCTTGATTATATAAGTTGTTTGCATCGTTACTTGGGTTGGCATTTGCTTTTCCAGTCCAAGTGTTGTTTGAGATATTATTACTATTCTCACCTAAATCTGTAAATGCTACAACATTTCGTGAATTATCAAAATTACTAGTTCTATTGGTAATCCAAACTTCAATTTTTGTAATGTTAACAGCAGAGTTGATAACAGGCAAATTCTCTAAAGCTCTGTCATATTGATCTCTAAAGAAGTGTGATAAGAAAAAGTGTCTGTTAGCATCATACGCATCTGCCGAAATTTCAAAATCTTGTGTTTGCGCACCACCTTGAATATTTAAAACAGAAGTTTCTCCTTTTTGCTGAGAAAACACAGTCATAATATTAAGTTTTCCAAACTGCATCTCTGTCTTAATACCAAAAAGGCTTTGACTACCAGTTATTAATGTCCCAGGAAGTGGCAAAGTTACATTACCAGCTTCAATCTTTTTAATAATATCATCTTCGCCTCCTTGATGTTCAAGACTTATTTGGTTTTCAAAATCAAATGTGGCTTCTGTATTATAATTTATTCCAAGTTTTAACTTCTCACCAATACTACCTCTAATATTCATCTGAATTTTTGGCTGAAAATCAAAGTTTGTAGTTTTTCTTGATTTTTCTTGAAGTGTTGGGTTGTCAATTCGTGTATAGTTAACTCCAAGGCGAATTTCAACCATACCTTGTGTTCTGATATTTATGTTGCTAGAGCCAAAAATTGTTTCAAATATCTGATTGTCAATTCTAAAGTTACTAAAACCACCACCTTCACCATCTTTGTCTACATTTTTGCTGTCCCAATAGTTTTGCATAGATTGACGCATCTCTCTATTATTATACTCTTGCAATGACATACTATAAGGTAGCTTTACATAAGTATTTCCTATCTTTCTATATTGAGTGACCATATTGGTTTCAGGGTCATATTCAGCATAATAGTTAATATTACTTGGGTCTTCTAATGTTATAGGATCTCTTTTTTGATCATAAGCTTGTGAAGAATTTATTGGAGTAATAAACTTTTCTGGTTCAACATTAATAGTTGATGTGTCAGACTCGAAAGACTCGATATAAGACATAAAATGTTCATACTTTGTCGATGGCAAACTATGTTCAGATTTGGCCATAACAAAGAAAAACGATAATATAATTACTATTTTATTTGTCAGTTTATTTTTAAACACAAGTAATATCTCTAATAGATTTTATAAAATTTTTAGAGCCATTTTAACTATTTGCTCAACTTTAGAATTAGGCTCTTTTGATAAAATTTTATCAATTGCTTTTTGTGAAGCATTTTTATTAAAACCTAACATCACTAATGCGGATAACGCTTCTTCTCGATTGGTATTGTCTTTTAATGCAAATAATTTTTCATCACCTTCTAATTTGCCTACCTTATCTTTTAAATCTATGATTATTCTTTGTGCTGTTTTGTTTCCTATGCCTTTGATTGATGTTAGAACAGGAATATTTTCTGTTCTAATAGCAGAAATAACTTCATCGGGAGGCAGTGATGATAGCATCATTCTTGCTGTGTTTGCGCCTATTCCAGATACAGATATTAATTGTCTAAAAACCTCACGCTCTCCATTGTCGAAAAACCCAAAAAGGCTAAAAACATCCTCTCTAATATGTTCGTGAATGAAAAGTGTAGCTTCTTTATTATCACCAACAGCAGTAAAAGTATTTAGTGAAATATTTATAAAATATCCCAAACCATTATTTTCAATAACAATATGTACTGGACTTTTCTCTATAACTTTGCCAGAAATATATTCATACATTTTAATATGATTTTAAATGTTAATTATTTACCCCAACCTTGGGCTGTAATATCAATCTCCTCATTAGCAAGACTAACAATTCTATTTGATTTACTCTCTTCTGTAATATACCCTATTGCAGATGCAATATTTGTAAATAAAATCTCATTTTCTTGAAACTCAGTTAGCGAAACAGTAAATAGAATTTCATAATCTTCGCCACCATTTAATGCAGCAATTAAGGGATTAAACTCCATCTCTTTAGCAGCTTTTAATGTCTCTTGTGCTAAAGGAATTTTATTTTCATAGATTCTGCAACCAACTTTTGACTGATTACTTAAAACAAGAATAGCATTTGCTAATCCTTCTTTAACTGCAATCATAGAGGTTGGCGTAATCTTCAGCTCATTTAGTCTATTAACAAGATCAAGTCGTGCCTCTGGTTTTAGTTGTCTTCTAAGTATGTAATCATTGTCGCCAAGTTCAGGGGTGGCTGTATCTACATCGTTTAAAACTCGTTTTTCTCTTTCTAATAGATGAAGTCCTAAAAGAGAAGCCCCTAAATCTCCAGTTATTAAAACTACATCTGTAGACTTTGCTGAATTTCTATTTACTATCTTATTATTTATAGCTTTACCAAAGGAAGATGCAGAAAGAGTAAGTCCTGTAAGACTTGGAAAAGGTTTAAAACCTAATAGTTCAACATTATAATGGTCGCAAGCAGCTTGAATCCCAGATAGAAGTAAGTCTGTCTTCTCTAAATTCATTCTTTTGCTCAAACCAACAGCAATATTAATTTTAGTTGGTATAGAATTCATTGCTATAATGTCTGTAATAGCATTTACCACAAGCTTAAACCCTAAATGTTGAAGTGGTGTATAGATTAAATCAAAATGAATACCTTCTAACATTAGAGTTTGGCTTGTTACTTCTTTCAACTCTTCATCAAAAAGTATTGAATCTTCAGATAAAACATCGCTGTTATTATTTTTAGATTCAGCTATTTTTTTGTTTATATGCTCGATTAAACCATATATGCCAATCTCAGAAAGTGAAGTTTCTTTATTTTTCATTTTAGATAAAATTTTTAATTCAAGAGTGCAAATATAGTAAAAAGAGAACTCACTACTCAATCATACAATACATTATAAATTTATTTTGCTTAAAAAAGCTTATAAACAGCTAATTAGTTGTTCAAATGTTTGGAAAATAGCAGTTTGATATGTAAATTTGCACTCCGATTGAAACCACAGATGAATTTAAGGGGGCTCATAACCCCCTATTTTGTTTATTTTTTATCTTTATATGATTACAAAGCAGCAAATATTGGATGCCATTGAAACTCAGTTAGAAAGCGATGGTTATTTTGTAGTAGATGTTGATGTGAAATCATCAAAAAGAATTGTAGTTTTGATTGATAGTGACCAAGGAGTTCCAATCGAATATTGTGTATCTATATCACGATTAGTTCGTGAGGCCATAGGTGAATCTTTGGATGATTATGATTTGGAAGTTTCTTCCCCAGGCATTGGGCAACCATTAAAAGTATTTAGGCAGTTTCTAAAATGTATAGATAGAGATGTTGAGGTAATACTAAATGATGGAATGAAGTATAGAGGTGTTTTATCATCTGCAACAGAAGAAGAGATAGTCATTCAGGAAGAGAAAAAGGTTAAAATTCCTGGTAGAAAAAAGAGAGAAATAGAAATAGTTGAACACAACTTTTCTTTTGATAATATAAAATCAGTTAAAGAGACTATAAAATTTTAAATCCGACACAATCAGAGCAATGGAAAATATAAACTTGATTGATACATTTTCGGAGTTCAAAAAGAACAAAAGCATTGATAGAGTTGCACTTATTAGAGTGTTAGAAGACTCTTTTCGTAGTGTTTTGATAAGACTTTTTGGAACAGATGATAATTTTGATGTTATTATAAACACCGATAAAGGTGATTTTGAGATTTGGAGAAATAGGGAGGTCGTTGCAGACGAAGATTTAGAAGATGAAAATCTTCAAATTAGTTTAACAGCTGCACGAAAACTTGATGATGATTACGAAATTGGTGAAGAGGTTACTGATGAGGTAAGGTTCGCAGATTTTGGAAGACGAGCTATTTTAACTCTTCGTCAAAATCTTTCAGCTCGAATAATGGAGCTAGAGAATGATGCAATATATAATCATTACAAGGAGCTTGTTGGTAATATCGTATCAGGCGAAATCTATCAAATTTGGAAAAAAGAGATTTTAGTTCTAGATGATGAAGAGAATGAGTTAATTCTACCAAAATCAGAACAAATACCATCAGATTATTTTAGAAAAGGAGACACAGTTCGTGGAGTCGTTTCTAAAGTGGAATTTATAAATAACAAACCAAAAGTTATTTTATCAAGAACTTCCCCAGTCTTTTTAGAAAGATTGTTTGAGATGGAAGTTCCCGAAATAAATGATGGTTTAATAACTATTAAAAAAATAGTTCGTCAACCAGGCGAACGTGCAAAAGTTGCAGTTGAATCATACGATGATAGAATTGATCCAGTTGGAGCTTGTGTTGGAATGAAAGGCTCAAGAATTCACGGAATAGTGAGAGAGCTAAGAAATGAAAATATTGATGTGGTAAATTACACTACAAATACTCAATTATATATACAAAGAGCTTTAAATCCTGCAAAAGTAAGTAGTATTAAGATTTTTGAAGATACTATGAGCGCTCACGTCTATTTGAAACCAGAAGAGGTGTCATTAGCTATAGGTCGTGGTGGTCTAAATATTAGATTGGCAAGCCAGTTGACTGGTTATGAGTTGGATGTATATCGTGAAACAGCGGAGGGAGAAGAGGAGGAAGATGTGAATCTGGAAGAATTCTCTGACGAAATTGAGGGGTGGGTAATTGATGTATTCAAATCAATAGGATGTGATACCGCAAAATCTGTTTTAGACATATCAGTAGAAGATTTAGTAAAGAGAACAGATTTGGAAGAAGAAACTATTTTAGAAGTGATTTCTATTTTGAAATCAGAATTTGAATAATTCCATTATCTTTGTATAAATTAGATTGAATATATAACTAAGTCAATCTTTTGAATTTAAATAGAAAAATCCTTTTATGGCAGTTGGACAAAGACTAAGTAAAGTAGCAAAAGAATTAAATGTAGGAATATCCACAATTACAGAATTTCTTCAAAAGAAAGGTGTAGATTTGGATACGAATCCTAATACAAAAGTACCAGGTGATGTTTTTGACATTTTAAAGAAAGAGTTTTCTCAAGACTTACACGTTAAAAAAGCATCGCAAGAGCTTATTGATAGAAAATCTAAAGATAAAAAGGCGACTATCTCTATTGAAGAGGAGGTAGAAGAGGTTCCTTTAACTTCGCGTCCAAGCGTGGATATAAAAATTAAAGGAAAAATAGATTTAGATAAACCTACAACTAAGAAAGTAGAAACAGCTAAAGAGAAGCCTGAGGTTAAAAAAGAGCCTGTAGCTAAAGAAAAGTCTAAAACTGTTGAAACCAAAAAAGAGGAAAAAGCAGAGCATATCGCTGTAAAAGTTGATAAGCCAGAACAACCAAAGGTTATAAAAACGATTGACTTAGATGAGAGAAATAAGCCCAAGACTGCTCCTCAACCAAAAAAGGAAACTCCAAAAAAGAAGGTTGAAAGTAAGGACAAAAAGGTAGCTACTGAAAAGTCATCTGAGGTTAAACCTAAACAAGAGAAGAAATTGGAAACTGCAGAAAAAACTCAGCCTGCAAAAGCAGAAAAAAGCAAAGAGGCTCCTAAAAAAGATGAGGATTTTATCAAAACAAGAGTAGAAAGACTTAAAGGTCCTACAATTTTAAGAACTATAGATTTACCTGAAGAGACTAAATCAAGTGATGATCGCAAAAATAGAAGGCGAAAAAGAAGAAGAATCAAAAAAGGTAAAGAAAAAGTCAATATAACGGAGGGTGCAGCAAACCAAAAAGGAGATGCTAAAGGAGGAGAATCAACTTCTACAACTGCAGGTGGAAAACAGCAGCAAACTCAAAGACGCAGACCAAATCAAAAGAAAAGAACTAGAAAAGTTGAAAGACGTCCAGCCAGACCTGAGGTTAGCGAGGAGGACGTACAAAAGCAAATAAAAGAAACTTTAGCAAGATTAACAGCAAGAGGAAGACAGGGTGGAGGTGCTAGATATCGTAGAGATAAACGAGAGCAAGCTACTCAAAGACAGCAGGAGGAACAAAGACAACAGGATTTACAAAAACAAATTCTAAAAGTTACAGAGTTTGTTACAGCTAATGAGTTGGCAAACTTGATGGATGATATTCAAGTAAACCAAATTATTGCAAGTTGTATGAATCTTGGTTTGTTTGTCTCAATTAACCAACGTTTAGATGCTGAAACTATAGTTTTAGTTGCAGAAGAGTTTGGTTATGAAGTTGAGTTTATTAGTGTAGACGTTGCCGAGGCTATTTTAGAAGAGGAGGATAATCCAGAAGATTTATTACCTCGTCCACCTATTGTAACCGTAATGGGACACGTAGACCACGGAAAAACATCACTTCTTGATTATATTAGAAGTGCTAATATTACTGAAGGTGAAGCAGGGGGAATTACTCAGCACATTGGTGCCTATGGAGTAACGTTAGATGACGGAAGAAAAATTACATTCTTAGATACTCCAGGTCACGAGGCCTTTACAGCGATGAGAGCACGTGGTGCGCAAGTTACAGATATTGTAATTATTATTGTAGCCGCTAATGATAGTGTGATGCCGCAAACAGTTGAGGCAATAAATCACGCCGCTGCAGCTGGAGTACCAATGATTTTTGCAATCAATAAGATTGACGTACAAGGTGCAAATCCTGACAGAGTGAAAGAGTCTTTAGCAAATATGAATTATCTTGTTGAAGAGTGGGGTGGAAAATACCAAAGCCAGGAAATTGCTGCTAAATTTGGAACTAATGTCGATTTATTACTTGATAAAGTTCTGTTAGAGGCTGATTTATTAGAACTTAAAGCAAATCCAGATAAACCTGCAGTAGGTTCTGTTATAGAGTCAACGTTAGATAAAGGTAGAGGATATGTTGCAACTTTATTAGTTCAGTCGGGAACATTAAAAGTAGGAGATTTAATTCTTTCAGGAAGCCATTATGGATATGTAAAGGCTATGTTTAATGAGAGAAATAAGCCAGTAGAGCAAGTAGGTCCATCAGAACCAGTATTAATTTTAGGATTAAACGGAGCACCACAAGCAGGTGAGAAGTTTAATGTGATGGAAAATGAAAGAGAAACTAAAGATATTGCAACTAAGAGACATCAAATTCAGAGAGAGCAAGGAATGAGAGCTCAGAAGCATATTACGCTAGATGAAATTGGTAGAAGAATTGCAATTGGTAATTTCCAAGAGTTGAACTTAATTGTAAAAGGTGACGTAGATGGTTCTATCGAAGCATTATCTGACTCATTAATTAAGTTATCTACAGAAGAGATTCAAGTTAATGTTATACATAAAGCAGTAGGTGGAATTTCAGAGTCTGATATTATGCTAGCAGCTGCATCTAATGCAATTGTGGTTGGATTCCAAGTTAGACCATCTATGACAGCTAAAAAGTTAGCAGAAAAAGAGGAGATTGATATTAGAATATATTCAATTATCTATGATGCAATTGAAGAACTGAAGTCTGCAATGGAAGGTATGTTATCACCTGAAATTAAAGAGCAAGTTACTGCCACTGTTGAGATACTACAAACTTTCCATATTTCGAAAGTAGGTACAATTGCTGGATGTATTGTTCGTGAAGGTAAGATAAAGCGTAACTCTAAGGTTAGAATAATACGTGATGGTATTGTTATCCATACTGGAGATTTAGCTTCATTAAAACGATTTGACGATGATGTTAAAGAGGTAGCAAATGGATTTGAATGTGGATTAAATATCAGAGCTTATAATGATATTAAAGTTGGAGATATGATTGAAGCTTATGAAGAGATTGAAGTCTCAAGAACTTTATAAGATTAACAATATAAAATTATAAAAAAGCCTGCATTATGTGCAGGCTTTTTTTATTAATGGACAATGTTAAATTGTCAATGTTTTTTAACCAATCCCCCGAACCCCCTCTTGCTTTCAGCTAGACACGGTAAAGATGGAGAATGTAACGTGCTAAAACACACTAGCTTACTTGATTTAGTATAATGGTAATTAATTACAGGGTCTAAAAGCCCCCTTTACTGTGTTTCGTCGCAGGCGAGAG
>CAZHHH010000064.1:0-15225 GCA_964532085.1 uncultured Marinilabiliaceae bacterium | reverse complement strand
TTCATTGTTCATTGTTCATTGCTCATTGCTCATTGTCCATTGTTAATTGATTAACGAACAATAAGTTTTAATCTTTTGTGGTTATTACCTCGTGTTATTTTTATGATATATAATCCTTTTGAAAGGCTGCTTATCTCTATTCCTTTATCTTTACTGATAAATAATTTCTCATTTAAAACAGCGTTGCCTGTAATATCACTAATGATAATTGTTGCATCTCCATCTATAATTCCAGAAAAGAAAATCTTTTTTGAATTTATTAATGGATTAGGATATATCATGATTTCTTCGCCATTTGATAGTGCAGTTGAGTCTGTAGAAATAGATGTCAGTCGAACAACAATAGTTCTATCACTAGATGGTGCTATGCTGCTCTCCTCTGTGTCATATCCACCACATGAGACAGTGTAAGCTTTTCTTACAATTGGTTCAACACCATCAAAAAGTGCAACTCCATTTTCATCTGTTATTATTTTTTGATTGTTATATAAAACAGTTGCATTTTCAATAATATTGTCATCTAAATCCTTTACAATGAAAGTAATTTTATACCCTCCTAATATGTTTATATCAGCTGTCCAATCAGACTCTATACCGTAAAAATAATCAACAGCTTTTATGTTGAAAGTATTAATTCCAATATTTTCTGCACTATAAAGAAATGTATTTTTTGCAAAGCTTATGGTATTTCCTACTAAATTACCATTCATTTTAATTTTATATCCAAAAATTTTCTCTTCAAAAGGTTCTCCTTCTTCTTCTGGGGAATTTAGTGGATAGTTTTTATCAATTGCTTTATGGTTATTTATTGTTCTTTCAATATTTGCTTGCAATTTTTTAGATTTCAATCTATTTGTTGGTAGTGGATTCTCACTTTCTGATGTAACTTTAATATCGTCTATTAGTAGTGCAAATCTATCTGCCGAGTTATAGTGTATTGCAATTTTAATCTTTTCATTGGCAAATTGACTTAATGAGTGTAGATAATGAGTCCACTCTGTGGGTGTGTCGCTCTCTTCAATCAATGGAGTAAGAATTTCTTCCATAGTTTCTTCATCAGTTTGAATAGCAACGATTCTAAATGATTCTAGACCATATTTATCTGTAATACTTTTTGCTACTAATGATATGTTGTCGTTCTCATTGACAGTAAATTCGGGTGATATGAGCCAGTCGTCATTTGGTGCATTTACAGAAGCAAATGCAGCTAATAGCTGCTTACCTGTTGGTGCGCTCATGTCATATTCCGTTTGTAAAACATCTGCATAATGAGGAGCAAACACAATAAAAGAGCCTATGTACCCTTGGTTGGGGAATCTATGGTCTTTTATAGCATAGGTTTGGCCATTGTCACCATCTATTTGTGCCCAACCATCAATGAATAGAGAAAAAGGTTGATAATATTCAAAACTTTCGTTTATAATTGGATCCCAAGCTAATGTTATATTATTATTTCTTTTCATATATCTGACAGTTTTAACTGTTGGAATCTCTTCGTGCTGTTGGAGTTCTACAGTTACTAAGCTGTCTCTAATGAAGTTTACTCTAAGTTGTTTTAACTTATAATCATCATGTGTTATGGTTAAACTTTTATATAATGTATCATGCTTTGCAGGCCAATATATTTTACCATTACTATCTGTGTTGAAGATGTCGTCATCAATTTTTATTTTTGCATTTGCCACTGGTGATTCGTTGTTCACAACCTTTAAAGACATATTGTAAAATACAGGTACAGTCTCTGATTTATAGGTGAGTGGTTCTATGTTATAACAATAATTATTATGGGCAAAGAATGAGAAATGATAATCAGAAGTGTGTTCTAAGTTTGTAATGGTTAGATTGTTACCATTATCGTTATAAACAACAAATGCATCGTCACCAATGATATCGCCCTCTCCAAATTGACTATTAGCTATATAATTAGTACCAACTTCTGGCAATATAATATTTTTATTGCTCTTTCTTGCAATTATTAAAACATCTTCGCTATTGGGATTATCCCATATTAAAGAGATTGAGGTTTCCGTCGAGTCAATAGTTTGAACATTTGATATATAATGAGGATTAGTTTGACAGTTATCATCCTCATATATTATAATATTATCTATTCCTATTCCATATCCATATCTCACAATTCCTTCAAATGCAATTTGTGTGCTTTCACTGTTTGGTAGAATATATCGCCTTTGATTCCACTCTGTTTCTTCAGTTTGGATAAAGTCTAATAATTCCCACTCTTCTTGATATTTAGTTTTTGTATATATTTTTAATTCATCTTGCTCATCTTCCCACGGGTGCTGAATGTGCTGAAATTGAATGAAATAATCTTTATCATTTTCCATCACAATTGGTGGAGATATTAAAAGAGTTGAGTTTTCGTCAAATGAATCTGCAAATAGTTTGATGAAATAATCTCCATCAGCAGCTTGTTCTGGTTTTGAGTTTGTGCCTACTGCTGCAATTTCCCATAAAAAACTACCTTCGGTAAATTCTTGTGTCCAATTATATAATCCAGCTTCGAAACTATCGCTCCATGGGAAGTCGACTATTGGCATTGCTAAAGTTGTCGCTGAACTAGTTAAAAAAGAAGACCATTCTCCATCAATTTTACTCCAAGCTCTATAATAATAAGTTGTAGTTGGCAAAAGATTATCTTCAATAATTATTGTTTGATCGTCACCAAAATAAATAACTTCTCCGCCACCAGATATTTGGTCTCCAGATTGGTAATTAGTGTTGTTTTTTGGATTTCCAAACACTCCATCTTTGCTTGATGCGATTAGTATTGGATAATTTTGAATTGATGCTCCCCATACAATCTCTATTTCGTTTGCAGATATAGCTTTGGCTTTAAGAGATACTGGACTTCCATTTTGTATTGACATATAATTGAATGAGATATTCCCATTTATATGTTCAATGCCAGTTATACTTCTATTGTATGGTTTGTTGCTCCATGTTTGCATTTGGGGATTTGAGAAGTCTGTAAATTCAGTTTTGTTTAATGTGCCGGGAAATGGGGTAGATGCTTTATTTATAGCGTTGGTTCCTGGTACTACATAAAGTCCTTGATGCTCGGTTGTGTTTATTTTATTGGTTCTTCTTTTTGCAGAAATGACATCTTCATCCACATGATATATTATCATTCCAGAACCGGGAAGTGATGCATCAAATCCATTTTTTTGCCTATTTTCTAATAGGTAATATTCATTTTCGTCGGGTCCATTTACTTTAAAGACCTTTTCACTTTCAATAACAGGTTGTAAAGTATATGAATCAGGTTCATCCATTTCATCAGCTGTTATCCAACCAAGTTCAATTTTAGAATATGCATTATGGTGTGCAGGGCTTGAGCCAGCGGGTGTTCCGTTATAACTTCCGCTTGCCATTATATCCCAGTTTCCAGTTCCACTTTGATCTCCATCATTTTCTCCATCAGTGTCGTAAAAGTCTGGAAGACCTAAATTGTGACCAAACTCATGACATATAACCCCAATGGTATTCATAGATCTAGATGGGTCTCTAAATTCTGCTTGAACAGTATATTGGTCAATTTTCACTCCATTAAAGGTTCTTCTGTTTGCAGTATACCCTGCACTTGAGAAGCTAAATGAGTGACTCCAAATATCATTTTCATTTCCTGACACTTCTTGTCCAGTACCTTGATGAATAATTGCTATTCCCTCAATAACACCATCTCCATCATTGTCAAAAATAGACAGATCCACACCGGATAGGTGTGCTTGTTTTACAGCTTCATAGGCAAATTCTGTCCATCTATTTTCATTTCCGTAGTATTCATAGGTGTTTGGCACTGTTACCCAGTCTGTAACGTGAGCATCAATCTCTAAAAGTCCGCCACTCACTTCAAGATAATAATCTCTAAAACTTCCTGTTCCGTCATATCCTTCTTGCGACATCATTGCCTGAAATTGGCTTTTTGTATATTGGGGGATTTTATCTGAAAAAGTTGCTAGAATTACTAACATTTTCTGTTTACCAGTGGGAGCAAAGTAGTATTTATTGCTACTTTTTAATAGAGATTTCGTTTTACTTTCCCTTATCTCTTTTATTTTTGCAGCTGTAAAGCCAGAGCCTTTATTTAAAGTGGATAAAAATTCATTTTCTTGGTGAGTACGATTGGTTTCATTATTGGCTAAAATACCTGATGGTACAGCTTTTCCAGATTTTAATAGTGTTGCATATTCATATATATTATCACTGTTTTTGATAATTCTATATCCATCAACTGTTGAAATCCAGTTAAACCATTCGTCGCCATTTATTTTTATGGTAAGTGTTGTGCCGTCTGGTTGTGTAATATTTTGTGGATATGGATATGCACCAACAGCAAAAGCTTTCCCCGCAATAATAAGAAGAAAGGTTAGTGTTATAAAAATCAGTTTATATGTAGGATTATTTCTTCTTATCATTATTATATATTTTAAATTAAATCTGTTGATATTAATACAACAATAAAGTATTATTCTAGTTTAATTACTGTTATTCCAGCCCCACCAAATCTCACATCTTCATCTTCGTATGATTCGACAAATGGCAATGTATTCAGATACTCTCTAATAATTTGTCTTAATGCACCTGTACCTTTACCGTGAAGTATTCTTACTTGTGAAGCATCACACATAACAGCTTCGTCAAGTAAAGTTGTAACTTCGTCCATTGCTTCGTCTGCACGCATACCTCTTACGTCTATTTCTGACTTAAAGTTAAGCTTCTTTTTTCTAATTCGCTCAGAAAATTCCCTCATTTGTGCAGGTTGACGCTGAAAAGTACGTTTTATTTTGTTTTTACTAACTTTTGTAAGTCGCTTTAATGGTGTAGTAGAGCTAATTTGTCCAAAAGCAATAACAGCATTTTTGTTAATAATTTCAATGACTTCACCTGCAGCAGTTTGACCATCAATCATAACCATATCACCAACTTTTATAGGTTCTTCTACAACTATTGGTGCTTTTTCTATTGGCTTTTTACTTTGATTTTTCTTCCTTTTCTGTCTACTATTTATTTTATCAATCTTGCGTTGCAGTTTATCTTGCATCTCTTGGTCGTAAACTACTTCCTCTGAAATTGCATCTTTAAAAGAAGATAATTCTTGCCTTGCTTTTAGAGTTCGCTCTCTATCTGCTTGTGTCTCTTTTATTGTGCGAATTGTGTTTTCAATCTTTCTATTGGCTTGATTGATAATCTGTTCAGCCTCTTTTTTTGCGGCATCTAATATTTTTTTACGCTCTGCAGTTAATTGCGTAAGCTCTTTTTCATATTTGGAAGATACATTTTCTAGCTGTCTCTCTTTACCTCTAATCGATTGCCTTTTGGTTTCCCAATATCTTTTGTCTCTAATTATTTCTCTAAGATGTTTGTCAAAATGTATATGATCTTCGCCCAGTTTTTCTTTTGCATTATCAAGTATTTGTTGATTTAACCCAATTTTATGAGCAATTTCAAATGCAAATGAGCTTCCTGGTGAACCAACCTCAAGCTTAAAAAGTGGTTGTAGTAGGTGAGTATCAAACTGCATAGCACCATTTACAAGTCCTGGCGTTTGTGAGGCAAAATGTTTTAAATTGGTGTAGTGAGTTGTTATTACACCATACGCGCCTTGATTATTGAGTTGTTCTAGAACCGACTCAGCTATTGCACCACCTAACATTGGCTCTGTTCCTGTACCAAATTCGTCTATTAGTAAAAGTGAGTTATTGTCAGCATCTTTTAGAAAGTTTTTCATGTTTAAAAGATGAGAACTGTATGTACTTAAGTCATTTTCGATAGATTGTTCATCACCTAAATCTAAAAATATTTTGTTAAAAAATCCGATAGTTGAACCTTCTGCCATAGGTACTAAAAGCCCACATTGTAGCATATATTGTATGAGTCCAACCGTTTGTAGACAAACTGATTTTCCACCTGCATTTGGTCCAGAAATAATAACTATTCTATTGTTCTCATCAAATTCAATGGAAAGTGGAACTACTTCTTTACCGATAGCTTTGTGATGCAGAAAGAGTAGGGGATGTACAGCTTCTACCCAATTGGCGGTTGGGGTTTGATTTATTTGAGGCATAATTGCATTTATTCTTTTTGCAAAACGTGCCTTAGCTCTTATAAAATCAATTATTCCCAAATAATTATATCCAAAAAGCAAATCATTTATATAAGGTCTTATAAAGTTTGAAATATCTGTTAGAATCTTAACAATCTCACGTCTTTCGGCGTAGTTTAATTCTCTTATTTGATTATTTATTTCAACAATTGCCGCTGGTTCGATATATGTTGTTTTACCAGTTGCAGATTCATCATGAATTATACCATCTATTTTTCTTTTGTATGATGATATTATAGGGATTACAGCTCTTCCATCTCTTATGCTAGGAGATGTTCCCTCTTCTACTAAGCCATCTTTAATTGCTTGACGCAGAATAGAGTCCATTCTGCGAGATACACTCTGTTGTAACGATCTTATATTATTTCTTATATCTTTTAATTCAGGTGAAGCGTTGTCTTTTATCTTACCTTGATTATCTAAGATTAAGTCAATTTTGTTGATAATTTCAGGAAATACGATTACATTTTCTGTTAATTTATGCAGATTAGGGAATTCATCTTGTTCCTTGCTATTTATAAATTTGATTATATCTCTAATTGTAGTAATGCTTCTTCTAATGTCAAAGAGTTCGGCAACTTCAAGGAAGAGCCCATCAACTTTAATTTTAATTAAAAATTCACGAGCATCGATAAAATAGGATGTAGGTATATCTTCCCCTTGGTTTCCAATTTGCCACATTTCGTTGGTTTGTGCCAACAATGTTTTAACTTGGTCAAAATTTGTTGAAAATACCATTTTATCTACCCACTCTTTACCTAAGTTGCTTAGGCAATGTTCGTATAGATAAGTTCTTATTTTCTCAAATTGTAACTTCTTCTCAAATGTATTTGGATATATCACTGTAATAATGTTTTTACAAAAATAGTAAAATGTAATGAAATGGCAGTTTACTCTCTTATTATTATATGTTAAACGAAAATAAAAAGTCGCCAAACATCTTTTTGTCCTCATCTCTGATGCCAATGCGTGTTCCAAACTTAAACTTTATAGTGCTTTGAATTAGATGAACATCAGCCATTATTTCAGTGCCATAAGAACCAGCTCGCTCTCTATACTTTAGTGAGGGTTTGTCTGTAAAATGATATGTGTAGTCATACTGTAGTTGGTCTGTAAAGAGTTGATTGGTAATTCTTTTGATATAGATGATTGGACCTATTGCAAATTCAGGATTCCAGACCAAATGATGATAATTTACTCTTAATATATATAAGTTATCAGCCATGATAGAGTTATAACCGCGTGGATAGTTTACAAGTTGACTTGCTCTATAGAAAAACAGCATATTGCTAATTTGCATAGATATTTCTCCGTTGTTTTTATGTTGATAATCTGCTCCCACGGAAAAAACATCATGCTTGCCAAATCCTGGGAAATTTAATCTTGTGGATATTCCATAAATAGAGCCATTTTTGTGAGTACCAGTGGGATTATGCCTATAAGTTGCAGTTAATATTTGTCTAAATCTTTGGTCAACATCTCGTATTGTTCCAATTCTGTTATTGCTAAAATAAAAACTATATTCAAAAACATTGAAATTAATAGGAGTGGTAGAAATTGTAGAGAACTGATTGGTATAGATTAATTTGTTATCTACTTGGATTACCTCCTTTACAGTAAAGTTGTGTTGTCTTCTGTGTTCTAACACATATTTTGATGATAGCTGCAAATATCTTTGATAGTTGTTTTTTTGAAATGTAAATGGCAGTTTAACTCCTGCTTGAAGTTTGTAGTGGTCAATTTTTGAATTGATGTTTGCATCTATCAGTTGATTTTCGCTAACATAATATATTCCAACCATTTTAAAAGGCTCATTTCCATAGGAAAAGTTGATGTCAAAAATAGGATATAGGCCAGTATATTTTAGATTTAGCTTATATCTTTCTGTTTTTTTTGCAGGATTGGCGTTATATCCAGCGGTGAAAATAGTGTTGTTTAATAGATTTTGCGATAATAGAGTTGCTCCAGCATACATTTCAAACTTATCAACATCATAATATAATGGAGCCCAACTATGGAAGTTGAAAAGGTTAAATCTACTGTATCTCTTTACTTTGTAATCTGTTTTTTGATGATTTTCGTCAATAGTAAGAGCTTCTTCTTGTTCTGTAATTGAATTTACCAATCTATCAACCAAGGCTGGCTCTTTTCTTTCTTCAAAATATTCTTCTGTTTCTGTGTAGATGCTTGGCTTCCATCCGTCAGCTGTGAGGTGGCTATATGCAAGTTTTCCATTTTTAACAGTGGGGTATCTAGCACCATATTTAGAGGAAGTAAGTTGTTTTATTTTGCCATTTTTAAGATTTAACTCAAATATTTCATCACTAATTGCCCCTTTTGCTGTATAAAATATTTTGTTGTTGTTAATAATTGGTTCTCGTTTTTCGTCAAAGTTGTGGTTAGTGAGTTTTGTCCATTCTTCACTGTTTTTATTTAGTGAATAGAACGCCTTACCATCTTTGGAAAGGAGAATTACAACTATTTCATCTGTAGCCTCATTCCAAGCTGGTGTAATTGGATAAAAATTTTGTGGAGTTTTTATCTGTTTAATAATTTTACCACTGTAACTATCAATAATTGTAATAAAATATTCATTTGAAATTGTTGATTCAACAGCTGCTAAAATGTTTTCTGTGGGATGAAGTGTGGGTGAAAAGAAATGCCCTTTTTTTGTAAGTTTTTTAGTTTTACCTGTTGTAATATTATAAGTATAAATTGTAGAAGTTGCTTTTAACTCCCATCTTACATCGTTTCTTATCTCACTCCACGCAATGTGCCTATCATTAATTGAAATTGGTTCATGATTTCGAGGTCCAAGATATTTAATCACCTCTTTTTGACCTGTATTTATATTTATAAAAGATAAATTTCTTCTTGTTGCTGGTCCTGATGCCTCGGCTAATAACAGAGAATCATTAAAGAAGTTAAGATACTGATAATCTATATAATAATTCTTTTCTTTGTCATCTATTATATTTTCATATTCAGTAAATTTTTGATTTTTAATCTCGTCTATCCATTCATCTTTTAAATATTCAAAACTGTTCTTAAAAAGTGGTTTCTTTTTTTGTCCAGTAATTTCTCTTGTTTTTCTATAAAATGGATGTAGTTTTAAAGGTCTTCTTCCTACATTTAGAACAGCATTTTCCCATAATTCGGTTCCATGTTTTTCTCGATTCACGGCAGCAAAAAGATATCCCATTTGATAATAATTTGGCAAATGGTCTTTGAATGAGCCAAGGTATGATTTTTCAAAAGAATAAATCTGTTTATCTATAATTTGTGCTTTTACAGGGTTTATAAAATCAAATGATCTTCCTCGTCCGCTATTTGTTAGCGCAGTTTCGGTCATAACTGCGTCACCCTCTAAAAACCACATAGGTAAAAATAGTCCACCAACTGCACCAACAGCTTGTTGACCAGTAAAATACCCTGCAACTTTCACTAATCCTCGATTTAGTTTACTCATTTGAACAACGTGCCTATATTCATGTATAGCAAGATGTTCAAGCCATAAGTTTGAGTTATTATCTTGACTAGGAATTGTAAAAAACTCACTTCTTCTAGGTGCCCACGAAACAAACCCATTAGCCATTGCTGTGTGATTGTGTAGCAATACATTCACTCTTTTAGGTTGATAATTTAATGAGGCAGATACGTGTGGAGCAATACTATCAAAAAAAGCTGCGAGTTTTAAAGCTTCTTCTTCCATCTGTTTATCAAAAACTAACTTAACGACTGGAGTTTTTATCTGTCTCCATTTAATATTTGCAGGGTCTGTGCCCATTGAGAAATATTGAGCATAAATGTTAGCCGACAAAAATAATAATAATATTAAAACAAGTTTTTTCATAAAAAATATGGTTGAAAAGCTCTTTATGATAATTTTATAGAATCAAATATAATTAAAACATTGCTATTAGTTCGTTATCGTTCTAATTGTTTTATAATTTCTGTTGTTTTCAAATTAATAGTGTCCTAAATATTATAATTAAGATTATCTTACTGAATTCATTTTCTTTTTTGTAAAAAAAATATTGCTCCTATGTTCGTTTGGTTCTATCAATTTTATAAATATTAAACACTAATGAAATATTATGTTACAAATTGAATCGAACGCCGTAGGTGTTATACCTTTGTAGAAAAGTCATTATTGAGGTTTGAATTTAACGCCGTAGGTGTGGCATTATACACAAGATATCACTTGCTTTTCTGAGCTTCGTTTCTTACGAGATTATTATATTTTTCGTGCTACAAAGGTGTCGTCTCTACGAGACTATTTTCAATTTGATTAAAACATTTTCTACAAAGATGTCGTCCCAAATGGGACTATTTTATAAACCTAATATTAATAGTGTCATATATTATAGTTGAGTTTCTTTTGTAATTCATTAGAATATTAATTACTGTTGTCCGATTAAAATTTTTAGATTCTTCGCTTCGCTCAGAATGACATTGTGTTTTACAGGATTCGGTTAGGTGGTGGGGGTGGTTTGTGGCAAAGCCGCAAACCACCCCCACCACCTAATGCTTAACTAACTGATTGTCATTTCGAACGTAGTGAGAAACGAAGTTCAGCGTAGCTAAATCTCATTTTTTTTACTTTGTGATTTTTTATCGGACAATAGTGAATATTAATTAATTCTCTATTCATTTATTTGTCGCCAATACAAAAGAAATTATAAAAACAATTAGGACGCAATTGTTTTCAAATATAAAAAAAATGATTTTGTAAATACTCACGACCGAGTGTATGCTTTGAATACATTTAGTGGGATTGAAGCTAATCTCAATAAATAACTAATAAGCTGCTGGTGTACGGTGTTATTCATTTATTTATTACATATTCTACCTCTTCTATTAGTTTTTCTTTATTGGGAAGTATGGTTACATATTTTGATGCAAAAACGTTGTTTTCAAATCCTCCAAGTATGTATTCGGCTGTAATTTCGTCTTTCTCTGCACACAAAATTATTCCGATTGGTGGATTGTCATTTGCATCGTTTACTTCTGTTTTGTAATAATTTAGATAAGTATTGAGTTGACCTCCGTCAGCAATGTCTAACTTTGTTGTTTTAAGTTCGATAAGAATATAACAACGTAGAATCTTGTTGTAGAAAACCATATCCACATAATAATGTGTATTGTTTATGGTTATTCGTTGTTGCGAACCAACGAACATAAAGCCTCTACCCAATTCCAATAAAAAATCTTCGATATGACGGATAAGTTTAGCTTCTAAATCTTTTTCTAAAATAGGTCTCTTTTCAGGAATACCAAGAAATTCAAAAACGTAAGGATTTTTCAAAATATCTTCAGGTTTGTTTAGCTCTTGTCCTTTTTGCGCTAATTCCAAAACCTTTTCTTTATTGGCTTTTCCTTGTGAAAGTAATAAACGCTCATAAAGAGAACTATCTATTTGACGTTTAAGCTCACGGATAGACCAAGAAGCATTAACGCATTCTTTTTCGTAGAATCTGCGTTTGTCTTTATCTTCAATAGTTAAAAGTTCACAAATATGTGTCCACGTAAGGTGTCCAGTCACTGACTGGACACTTGGATACTCCAAGTAAAATTTCCTCATGTTGAATAGGTTAGAGCGCGAGAAGCCTTTCCCAATTTCTTTGGTCAGTAGTTTGGAAAGATTAAGAATAATCTGTCTTGATGTTTTATTGTCAATATTGTTTTTATGTTCCTCTTCTACAATTTCTTTCCCAACCTGCCAATAAGTAAGTATAAGTTCTTGATTAACTTTTTGATATACATTTTTCCTTGCATTAAGAACAATACGCTTAATGCTTTCTACCAAACGGTTATCAATATTATTCAAAGCTTTTTCCATACAACAAAAATAGCAAAATCAATTTAGTTTATTGTAAGTTTGACTAACTTTTATTGCTTTTGGTTATCAAAACTAGCTAGTTATATAAGGCAAAAGTAGCGCTCTGTTTTCAAAGTTTAATTTTTATACGAATGCTGTTTTTAAATTTACTTTAACCTTTCTTCCATTTTATTTATTACATTATTTGTGTTTCATTTTACTATAAATGTTAGATTTGTAGTAAAATAAGGAATTTTGTATTACACTTTATATAAAAAAGCACTATTGTGCAATTAAAAAAACAAACAAAATGAGATTTAGCTACGCTGAACTTCGTTTCTCACTATGTTCGAAATGACAATGAGCTAGTTATATATTAGGTGGGTGGTGGTTTGCGGCTTTGCCGCAAACCACCACCCACCACAGAATCTTATAAAACGCAATGTCATTCTGAGCTAAGCGAAGAATCTAAATTTTAATCGGATAATAGTATATAAAAAAGAATTTTCAATGGATAAAAATCGAATAATTATATATCAGCATTTTCCACGTCTATTTGGTCACAGCAAAAGATTGAACAAGCCTAATGGTACTATAATGGATAATGGTTGTGGTAAATTCAATTTTATCTCTGATGCTGCACTTAGTTCTATATCGAGATTGGGAGCAACTCATATTTGGTTTACAGGGATTATAGAACATGCAACAAAGAGTAATTTTTCGCTTTTTGGAATTGATAGAGATTCTCCAGAAGTAATAAAAGGTGAGGCTGGTTCACCGTATGCTATAAAGGATTATTATGATGTGTCACCCGAGTTGGCCGAGGATGTAGAGAATAGAATGGGCGAGTTTGAGGAGTTAATAAAACGTACACACAATAATGGTTTAAAGGTTATTATTGATTGGGTACCAAATCATTTGGCGCGAAATTATGTGTCAGATTCTAGTCCAGAGGGTGTTGTTCCTTTTGGAGAAAATGATAATCAATCTCACTCATTTGACCCTCAGAATAATTTTTATTATCTGCAAAACACTAAGTTTTTATCGCCTCTTACTGAGTGGGGTAAAGAGCAATGGAATGAAGAACCAGCTAAGGTTACAGGGAATAATTCGATAACTAATACGCCATCTATTAATGATTGGTATGAAACTGTAAAACTTAATTATGGTGTAAATATTTTTGATGGCTCTACACATTTTGACCCAATTCCTGACAGTTGGCACAAAATGCTTGATGTAGTGTTATACTGGGCAGCAAAAGGTGTTGATGGGTTTAGAGTTGATATGGCGGAAATGGTTCCTTTGGAATTTTGGAGATGGGTTTTTACACAAATTAAAGAGAAATATCCAGAACTAATATTTATTGCAGAAGTTTATCAAGCTGACAAATATCAAGAGTATATCGATGCAGGATTTGACTATCTTTATGACAAGGTGGTTATGTATGATTATGTGCGAGCTATAATGGAGAAAAAAGCTTCGCCACGCATAATAACTGAAGCTTGGCAAAGAACAGAAAATTTACATAGTTCTTTATTATATTTTTTAGAAAATCACGATGAACAGCGTATTGCATCAGATTTTTTTGCTAAAAATCCATTGATTGGAATTCCAGCTATGACAGTAATTAGCACAATGTTCGACAATCCTCTTATGATATATATGGGACAAGAATTGGGTGAGCGAGGAATGGACGAAGAGGGTTATAGCGGTCTTGATGGTAGAACAACAATCTTTGACTATTGGTGGTTGCAATCTATCGATAATTGGAGTTCTGGCGGAGTGTGGGATTGTCAAAATCTTGATGTGGAGTCACGAAATTTAAGAAAGTTTTATAAAAAACTTCTTAATATCGTCAAGGATGAAAAAGCTTTTAGTGGTAAAGGATTTTATGATTTAATGTGGGATAATCGCGATAATCATAATTTTGACAAAGAAAAGTTATATTCTTTTCTTAGATTTAAAGGTCAAAATTGTTTTTTAATAGTGGCAAATTTTTCTGAGAATGAGATTTCTTATAGAATGAGAATTTCCCCAGAAGCTTTTAAATTTGCTTCGCTTGATGAAAATGCTTTGTATGCAGGTCGTGATTTGTTAGAAAAAAATGAAGATATTCAATTTCCTGGTCAAGTGGCGACATTAAATGGATTGGGAGGAAAAATATCAGGATATTCAGCGGCTATTTATAAGCTAAGTTGGAGCAAAATATAGTAAAATTGAAAAATTAAAATAAAATGATAGATAGTTCACGTATAAATATTGAAAGTCTTGTGGTGCATAAGATAGGCTCAAAATCTTTGGGTGAAGAGCCTCAGTTTTCTAAAAATCCTTTTCGTTTGCAAGATGAAGAGGGGATAAATGCTGTTTTGAAAACATATTTTTTCAACTCATTTAAGAAAGAGGAATATTTTAATTTTATTGGTGCTGAGCAAGATGCAGCGGGATTAGTATTCCAAAAAGCCTCTGAAATTTTTGACAACCCAGAGTCACTACATCAAGCATCTATGGATATTGGTGCATTTCTTTATGAACAGAGCAATCATCCTAATATTAGACCGGGAGAGTTGTATGTTGCTGTTTTTCGTGATTGCGTTGTTGATGGCGAGGTTGTCGATGGTTTAGGAATTTTTAAGTCGGAGACAAAAGAGACATTTTTAAAGGTGTTTTTAAAAGAGCAAAACTTTGAGTTGGGAGTTCAAGAGGGCATAAATATTAAAAAACTTGATAAAGGTTGTATTATTTTCAACACAGAGCGTGAATTTGGTTATAAAGTTTTGGTTGTTGATAATATCAATAAGAAAGATGAAGCACAATTTTGGGTGAAAGACTTTTTGGCACTTGAACCACGTGAGGATAGCTATTATTTTACACAAAACTATATGGACGTTTGTAAAGGCTTTGTAAAAGATGTTTATAACAGCGAAAACAATGTGGAAAAGACAGAACAGTTTGATTTTATGAATCGTTCATTAGATTTTTTTGAAAATAAACGCTCTTTTGCACAAGATGATTTTGAGCGTGAAGTTATTCGTTATCCAGATGTATCTGAGGCTTTTGCAGATTATAAAACTCAGTTTGAAGAAGATTATGGAGTTCCACTTACAGAAGAGTTTGATATTTCTAAAAATGCTGTAAAGAATGAGAAGAAATATTTTAAATCTGTTTTAAAATTAGATAAAAACTTTCACGTATATGTTCACGGTCGCCGTGAATTTATTGAAAAAGGTTTTGATGGTGAGAGGGGATTACATTATTATAAGCTGTTTTTTGAGTATGAAAC
>CAZHHH010000063.1:9970-15373 GCA_964532085.1 uncultured Marinilabiliaceae bacterium | reverse complement strand
CGTGTTCCTTTAGAAATTACTAACCTTAAGGTTGGAATAGTAGGTTTAGGTGCTTCGGGTGGTATGATTGCAGATGCATTGAGTTTTTTAGGTGCAAAAATTACATATTTTGCTCGAGGTGAAAAGGAGGAGGCTAAAGCAAAAGGATATGAATTTATGCAGTTGCCAAAACTGATGGAGCATAACGATGTTGTTATAACATGCTTAAATAAAAATACAATTTTATTGCATGAAGAGGAATTTGCAAAGTTTGGTAATGGAAAAATATTATTTAATACAGGATTATCGCCTGCATGGGATGAAGAGCCATTTTTAAAATGGTTAGAGCATGAAGATAATCTATGTTTGTGTGACACTGTTGGAGCTTTAGGAGATGAGAAATTACTCTCTCATCCCAATGTTCGCTCCGTTAATGTCTCTTCTGGCCGTACTCAACAAGCTTTTGTGAGATTAAGCGAGAAGGTTTTAGATAATATTTTAGAATACAATAGGGGAAACAATATTTCTTAATGTATTAACAACACTCCATCCTGCAATTTGTGGGGTGGAGCTATATATATCAACCACTGCATGAATTTGCTCATTCTTAAGAGTGATGCAGTGTTTATCTCCAATATATCCAGGCTTAGAAGTAACTGAAACTTTTGTATTAGCTGGTCCTATTGATGCTAATGATGCTGCAACTGATACGTTTACTTGATGTGGAAACATTGCAATTGCTTCTTTTGCATTTCCTGTAAATACTAATCTCTCTTCTGTTTGTAATGCATCATCATATACAGGTGTATATCTTAATGAGTTTGGCCCTTTTTCTGTTTCAAAAGTAACGGTTGAAGGTCCCATCAAACTTGCTGTACGCAGTACATCAAATCCACCAATTGCACCTGATGCAATGTGTACTTTTGCATTATTCTCTTGTGCTGTTTTTGCAACTTCTTCGTAAAATGCTTCATCTGCAAGTCCACCAATTGATAGTGTTACAATTGAGACTCCATTGCTTAAAGCTTTTAGTGCCATTGATTGTAAAGCATCTGGTGATGCAGCTTCTACAATATAGTCGGGCTTTAATGCGATAAGTTCATCAATTGTTGAGCAAGATTTACATTGGTCTGTACCTGTATATGTGTTCATCATTGCTGCAAGACGATCTGCGTCTTCTTTATATAATGATTGGGTACCAATTACGGTATAACCAGTCAAAATGTTGTCTGTGATAGCTTTTGCAACAATTGTTGATAATCTACCACATCCAAAGAATGCTAATGTTTTCATTTTTGTTTGTTTTATTTTAAAAATTTGTTTTTATTTTTTTATTAATCCGCTACGCTCTAAAAGTGCCTCATTGGTTGGTTCACTTCCTTTATAAGCGATATATAGTTTCATAGGGTGTTCTGTTCCTCCTTTTGAAAGTATATTGTGCCTAAATTTGGCGGCGGTAGTTTTGTCATATATGCCATTTTCTTTGAATAATGAAAATGCATCTGCGTCTAATACTTCTGCCCATTTATAGCCGTAATACCCCGCTGCATAGCCACCTGCAAAAATATGGGAGAATGCTGTGCTCATTACGCTATTTTCTACTTCTGGAAATAGTTCTGTTTTTGACATTGCACTTTTTTCAAAATCAACAACATTTCCGGTGAATGGTTCTTTAAGGGTGTGCCAAGCCATATCTGTAAATCCAAAACTTAGTTGACGCACTGTGAAATAGCCACTTTGGTATTTGCTTGATGCAATAATTTTGTTGATGAGCTCTAATGGAATAGATTCACCTGTTTCATAATGACTTGCGATGTCGTTTAGCCAAAGTTTTTCAGTTGCCCAATTTTCCATTAGTTGTGAAGGTAATTCGACAAAATCGCGATATACGTTTGTACCAGCTAAACTTTCGTAAGTAACATCGCTAAACATTCCATGAAGTGCGTGACCAAATTCGTGTAAAAATGTTGTGACTTCATTAAATGTTAATAACGAAGGTTTGTCGTCAGATGGTGGAGTAAAATTACAAACAAGTGAAATATGTGGACGAATATTATTTGTTCCGTCTTTATATTGACTTCTAAATGATGTCATCCATGCGCCACCTTGTTTTGATGCACGTGGGAAAAAGTCTAAATAAAGTACAGATAGTAGTGTTCCATCTTCTTCATAAACTTCATATACTTCAACGTCTTTGTGATAAACTGGTATCTCTTTATTATGCTTGAAGGTTATATCAAATAATTTGTTTGATAAATCAAAAATTCCATCTTTTACTTTTTCTAATTGAAAATATGGACGAGTCATCTCATCTGACAAGTCAAATTTTGATGTCTTGAGCTTTTCAGAGTAATAACTATAATCCCAGCGTTGCAAATCTTCCTTAAATCCTAGCGTCTTTGCATATTTTGCTACTTCTTTAACATCTCTCTCTGCAAATTCAAATGATTTTTCCAACAGGTCATTTAAAAAGAATGTGACATTTTCGGTTGTTTCTGCCATTCTATCTTCTAAAACATAGTCTGCAAAGTTATCATACCCTAATAGTTTTGCTCTCTCTAAACGAAGTTGTACTATGCGTTTTACTATCTCCTTATTATCATTTTTGTTGTCGTTATTACCACGTAGTGAGTATGCTTTGAAGATTTGTTCACGCAATTCTCTATTGTCAGCATATTGCATAAATGGTATATAACTTGGAGCATGTAGGGTGAAAATCCAGCCCTCTTTTTCTTCTCTTTTAGCTAATGCGTAAGCTGCATTTACAAATTGAGAAGGTATTCCGGCTAAATCTTTTTCATTAGTTATATGTAATTGATAATTATTGGTCTCAGCTAATGTGTTTTCTCCAAATTTAACTGATAATTCTGATAATTCAGCTGTGATTTTTCTATACTCTTCTTTTTCTTTGTCGTTCAAAAGTGCTCCTTGACGCGTAAAGTTTTTAAATGTCTCTTCTAAAAGTATATGCTGTTCTGGCGTGAGTCTTAATTTATTCTTTTTGTCATAAATTGATTTTATACGCTTAAATAGCTTCTCATTAAGAACAATATCATTGCTATAAGCAGATAAAAGTGGTGAAACTTCACGAGCAATCTCCTGAATTGAATCGTTTGTCTCTGCAGAGTTCATATTAAAGAATATTCTAGATATTCTGCTTAATTTTGTACCTGCATGCTCTAGTGCTTCTATTGTGTTTTTAAAGTTTGGAGTTTCGCTGTTATTTATTATTGCATTTATCTCTTCGCGCCCCATATCCATGGCCTCTGTAAATGCAGGTAAATAGTGACTGTTATTTATTAAATGAAAAGGCGGAGTGTTATGAGGAGTCTCAAAATCCGCAAGTAATGGATTGTTCATCGTTTTATTATTTGTACATGAAATTGAAAATAAGATTAGCAAAGTGCTACCCAATTTTAAATATCGCTTTATAGAAAACTTTGGACTTCTAAGTTTCATCGTTTATAATTAATGATTTTAAAAATGTGGCAGGATTTAAGTTCTATGCTAATTTTAAAAGTACAATTTTAATGATTTTGCTACTTTTTTGCAAGTAAAAAAGGATAGGCGTGTTTATATGATGATTAAAATTGAGTTCTAAAATTTTGAATCTTATACTGCTATTCTATTTATTTGGTTATAGATTATAGGGCTTTTATTTTTACTCATGCTTGTTGAATGTAACCAGCACTTTGATGTTTTTTCTCCTTTTCTCATTAGATTCAAGTATTTCTAACTCTTTTTCTGGATATCCAAAGGGTAATAAAACAACGGGTGAGAGATTAGAGGGCAAATCAAATTCTTCTATTAAAACATTTGGATCAAAGTTGCAGACCCAACAGGTACCAATGCCCATTGTGTGAGCTTTTAGTGTTATGTGATCAGCTAATATGGCTACATCTATATCACCATGGTCTTTGTCGTCTGTTTTTCTTTTCCAAGATGTTGAATGGTCTGCACAAATTAAAAGTACTTGAGGTGCTGTTTTAAACCACTCTCGAGGATATGATTTAAATGCTTTTAAAAGCGTTTCTTCTTCGTTAATAACAATTATTTTATATGGCTGATAGTTTACAGCAGAAGGTGCCATCAATGAGATTTCTAAAAGATTGAGTATCTCTTTTTCAGAAATCTTCTCATTTTTAAATTTTCTTGTTGATATTCTTGAGTTAAATAATTGATCTATGTTCATTAAAATGCATAAAAAAAAAGCTGTTCTTAGATATAGAGCAGCTTACTATAGTAAATCTACTAATTAGTTAAAATCAAATACTTTGTCTAATTTCATTAAAGATAATAGATTCATAACTTCTGTTTGGACATCTTTTAAAATAAAAGTTCCATCATTTTGCCTAGATGTTTTTAGAGCTGATATTAAAACTCCTATACCAGTACTATCAATAAATTTAATATTACTTAAATCTAGCGTAAAGTTATAATCTGCATCAGCTAATGCTGCGGTTATTTGATCTTTTATTTCCGATGCAGTTACTGCATTTATTCTGTCGGTATTCTCAATAAAACCAACTAATTTGTCATCTATTAATTTAGTTGTTAGCATACATATATTTTGTTAGATATGTAACTTCTTTTTTAATCTTATTTAAATGTTTATTAATATCTGCTATTAATAAACCAACTTCTTCTAATGTTATTAACTCTGAATCCAATTTCTCTTCTTCAAAATAGCATCTTATTTGCGTCTCTAAAAGATTTTTTTCTAATTCTATCTTGTCTATATATGAATTCAAACTTTCAATCTGTTTTAATCTAAAATGTTTAGAGTAGAACTCTAATTTCTTAAAATAATCATTACTTAGCTCTTCTAAACCAAAGATTAAAACTGATGTTTTTGCTTTATGTGCTAAAATATTCAAATTTTTCCAATCTTTATCATTAAACATATCTAAAAAATTGCTTGAAAACTCATTTATCTGCTCTAAAAAGATTTCAACCAACTCTTCAATCATAGTGCTGTCGCCATTTGTAACGCTGTTTATATATGATAAATTAATTTTATATATGTTTTTTTCCATATATTAAATAAGCATTTAATTATGTATAAAACAAACTTTTGTTAATTTTTGTTTCAAATTTTATAAAAAGTAAAAAAAAAGAGGAATCTAATTGTTTATTAAGATTCCTCTTTTTGTTGAGCGGGAAACGGGACTCAAACCCGCGACCCTTAGCTTGGAAGGCTAATGCTCTATCAACTGAGCTATTCCCGCATTATTAAAATTTTGGTGGGGATGGGTGGACTCGAACCACCGATACCGTACGGTCACAGATTTACAGTCTGCTGCAATAGCCACTATGCGACATCCCCTCTAAAATTTTGACACTGCAAAAGTAAAACTATTTTTTTAAACTCCAAGCATTTTCTATCATTTTTATTGCAGTAATTGCTGCTTCATCTCCTTTGTT
>CAZHHH010000063.1:7239-9870 GCA_964532085.1 uncultured Marinilabiliaceae bacterium | reverse complement strand
TGGCAGATTCTGCTAATGTTTTAGCTCCTGATGTCAATTCAAAACTTCCAGGAACACTAACTGAGATGATGTTTTCTTCTTTTGCACCATGTTTAATTAATGTGTTGCGTGTGCCATCAAATAAAGCACCTGTAATAGCATCATTCCATTCTGATACAATAATGCCAAACTTCATATCAGATGCATCAGGTACTGAGCTATGGTCGTATGATGATAGGTTTTTTAAATATGTTGCCATTTTTAATTAGTTTAAAGAATAAGAGATTGCCAAATATGACAATCTCCTATAGATTAATATTCTTTATAAAAACGTAAAATTATAAGTTCAGATTAGCTCTAGTTATATATTTGTCAATTTGACGCGCTTCTGCACTATTTTTATACTGTTCTTTAATTTTTGTATATGAATCAACAGCATTTTTATTATCTCCTAAGCTTTCGTATACAACGCCTATCTTAAGTAAATAATATGGAGCTGTAATTTCATTACTATTAGCATCAATTGCTCTTTTGTAATATCTAACAGCTTCCTTTAAATTTTCCAATTCAAAATAAGCATCACCCATTGCACCCAATGAAACAGCTTTTAACTCACTGTTTTTGCTGTTGAACTTATTCAAATATTTGATTGCATTTTCATACTCTTCTAAATGAAGATAACTGATGCCTGCATAATAGTTAGCAAGTTTTCCAGCTTTTGTTCTTCCATATGATTCAATCAAATCTAAAAAGCCTAAGGTGTTACCGTCACCTTCTAGAGCAACTTGAAAATTCTCATTGCCAAATTCTGCTTGGGCATGAAATATTTGTGCTTGAGCCTCTTGCTCTCTAGGCTCTATAAAAAGTTTCTTAACTGCCCAATAACCACCTATAAGTACTATTAATGAAATAATTATTGAGGTGAAAACTTTTTGATTCTCTTCGATAAATAGTTCAGTTCTACTTAGAACTTCTTCTACATTTTCTAAATTGCTATCTGCTTTTTTTACTTTCTTAGACATAGTTTAAAAGATTTATTTGATTGGCAAATTTAATAAATTATAAGATATTTAAAACAGAAAATTAATATTTTATCTCTTTTTTATATGTTTTTTTATGAATATTTTATTTTATATTGGGCAATAGCCACATATTGAGCATGATAACTTGTCTGTTTTTAATAAAATTATTTAATGTTATTGTGGAAATCTGTTATTCTAACTCTTTTTTTAACTTTGTAATAAATATTGTAAATTTAAAACCACGCTTTCTAATATATTATGATAATAAAATCTATTAATCTAATTAATTATAAAAATATAAAGCAAGCTGAGCTTGTACTTAATGAGGGTATCAACTGTTTTGTTGGAAACAATGGGGTTGGAAAAACTAATCTTTTAGATGCAATATATTATCTTTCTTATTGTAAAAGTTGTTTTAATTCAGTTGATAGCCAGTTGATTAATCATGATGAAAAGTTTTTTGTAATTCAAGGAGAGTATGATAGATTAGATTATCAAGAGAATATATATGCGGGATTTAAGGTTAATGAGAAAAAGCAGTTTAAGCGTAATAAAAAGGATTATCAAAGATTGTCAGACCATATAGGTTTGTTGCCTTTGGTGCTAATTTCGCCGTCTGATGAGAAGTTGATAATCGAAGGAGGAGAACAACGTAGAAGATATATTGATAGTGTAATTTCTCAGTTTGATAAGCAATATATGGAGCATATATTAAGATATAATAGGGCGATTGTGCAACGCAACTCTTTGTTAAAGTCATTAAAGGGTAATCGTTCTAATTTGAGAAGTATGCTTGAGGTGTGGGATGCACAGCTTATTTTGTCAGGAACTGTTATATATGAAAAAAGAAAGGAGTTCATTAAACATTTACTGCCTGTTTTTCAAGAATATTATTCGTATATTTCAGATGATAAGGAGGTTGTGGATTTAATCTATAATTCGCATTTTGATGATGGTGATTTTGAAGAGCAATTGATTAAGAATCATGAAAGAGATTTAATTCTTGGTCATACATCTAGAGGAGTACATCGTGATGATATAACTCTTTTATTAAATGGTTATCCAATTAGAAAAATGGGGTCACAAGGGCAAATTAAAACGTTTTTTATTGCTCTAAAGCTTGCTCAATATGATTTTTTGAAGAAAAATTGTAATTTTTCTCCGCTGTTGCTTTTAGATGATATGTTTGATAAATTAGATAGTAAAAGAGGAAGTAAGTTGGTAAATTTGGTAAGTGAAGATCTTTTCAAACAGATTTTTATTACTGATACACAGTATGACAGATTGTTAGATGTGGTAAAACAAACAGGAAAAGAATACTCTTTTTTTATTGTCGATAATGGTGAAATTGTTGAAAAGAAATAGATGGATAGTAATAAAAAAAATAATAATTATTGGATTGATAAGAAGTCTAAACGAAATAATGAAAGTCAGCCAATTGGTGATGTTTTAGGTAATATAATAAAACGTCCAGAGTTGCGCCAGGGTATTATTGGTATTAGAGCTGTAGAGGTGTGGCCAAAGGTTATGGGTTCAATGGTGGCAAAAAGTACAACGAATATATATTATAATAAAGGGTTTCTTAATGTTTATCTCTCCTCAAGTATAATTAGAAATGAATTATTAATGA
>CAZHHH010000063.1:0-7139 GCA_964532085.1 uncultured Marinilabiliaceae bacterium | reverse complement strand
GGGTTTCTTAATGTTTATCTCTCCTCAAGTATAATTAGAAATGAATTATTAATGAGGAAAGATAAAATAATGGAGTCCCTAAATGAGGAACTCGGAGGTAAATTTATTTTTGGTATTAGTTTTCGTTAAAATGCATTTCAACATCACTAAAGAAAAATCTACTCTCTATAATTGCATTTTTATCACTATCTGCACCATGAACAGCGTTTTTTGTTTTACTTTGAGCATATAGTTTTCTTATTGTACCCTCTTCTGCTTCTGATGGGTCTGTAGCTCCAATAAGCTTGCGGTAATCAGCTACAGCGTTCTCTTTTTCTAATAGAGCAACGAATATCGGACCTGATGACATGAACTCTATCAAATCTTCAAAAAATTGTTTGCCCTTATGAACTGAATAAAACTTTGCTGCTTGGTTTTTAGTTAAATGAACCATTTTTAAAGCACGAATCTTAAATCCATTATTCTCTATTTGAGATATAATCTGACCTGCATAACCCATTTCTACTGCATAGGGTTTTATCATTGTAAATGTTATATTTTTCATAAATTTTCGTTTTTTATTTAAGAATAGGATTAATTTAATAGTTACAAAATAGTAAATTTTTATTGATTATCGTTTATAGGTTTCAATTTTAACTATATTTGCTATTTCATTTTAATTATATCTGAATTATGACAAGTTTTGAAGATTTAGAAAATCTTATTCTTCAATTATCAAATAGTGATAATATTATTATAACATCACATAAAGATCCTGATGGAGATGCTATTGGCTCTATGTTGGCGTGGAAAAGGGGTTTGGAGTTAAAAGGGCTTAGTTCTTATGCAATTCTCCCAAATGCAATTACTCATAAATTTAGTTGGATGGCTAATTTTAATGAGGTAATTGTTGCTTATAATAATTTAGAAAAAACAAAAAAAATATTTGAAAGTGCTGATGTTATTATAATATTGGATTATAATCATATATCAAGAGCTGGAAATATTTCTGAGCAAATCAATAATTCTAAAGCTAAAAAGATTGTTGTTGACCATCACCCATATCCACAACAGGAGTTGGCTGATATTTTAATTTCTAAAATTTCTGTTTCTTCTACCTGTGAGCTAAGTTATGAAATTTTTAAAGCACTTAACTGGAAGATGGATAGTGATGTGGCTGAAGCTCTATATACAGGAATAATGACTGATACAGGTATTTTAAATCATAATTCAAGTCATCCTGAGATTTACAATTATATTGCTGAGTTGTTAGAAATTGGAGTTGATAAAGATAAAATTCATAATAAAGTTTTTAATAGTAACTCAATTGATAGAATTCAGCTTTTTGGGCATGCTTTATGTAATAAGTTAAACTTGCTACCTTCTAAAATTGTAGCAACTATATCGTTATCACAAAATGAATTGAAACAGTTTAATTTTAAACTTGGCGATACAGAAGGATTGGTAAATGAACCATTATCAATAGAGGGAGTGGAGATATCTGCGTTTTTCTTGGAAAAAGAGAATGGTGAGACAAAAATATCATTCAGATCGCTGGGTGATTATGCTGTAAATGAGTTCTCTGAAAAATATTTTAATGGTGGTGGCCATAAAAATGCTGCAGGAGGAAGCTTCAAAGGAACAATCGATGAAGCTATGAAGATTTTTAATAAGAAGGCTGAGGCTTTTTTTAATTTAGATAGTTTATGAAAATAACTTTAGAGTATATTTTACGCTTTTTTTTAGTTGTTACTTTCTTTTTGTTCTATAACTGTAGTGGTCAAGGACAAAAGAAAGGTGATGTTGGACGCACTTTAACATTTGAGGAGGCAATTCAGATGAATCAAAATCAAGTTAAGGGTGAGCAATATGTTATTAAAAAGTTTGTTGAAGATAACAATCTTAATATGCAGGTTACTGGAACTGGTTTGTGGTATAAAATTACAAAAACAAGAGATGGTATTCCGGTTGAAAAAGATAAGGTTATTTCTTTAAATTATGAAGTTATGCTTATGGATAGCACTATCTGTTATAGTTCAGATGAGGATGGTGTAAAAACTTTTTTAGTTGGTCGTGGAGGGGTAGAATCTGGCCTAGAAGAGGGAATACTTTTATTAAAAGAGGGTGATGAAGCAACTTTTATATTACCTTCGCATCTTGCTCATGGATTAGTGGGTGATGATAATAAAATTCCTTCAAGAGCTATTATTCAATATAAAGTAGAAGTTTTAAAAGTAAAAGATAAATAATTAATATATAATGAGAAAGTATTTTGTGTTATTTGCAGTTCTGTTTTTAGTTTCTGTAACTGCTTGTAAGAAAGATGAAAAGACAAAGCCAGCAAAACCATATTCTGGAATTTCATTGGAAGAATATTTAGTGGATAATTATCCAGACCTTATGCCTATTGATACTACTGATGTTTATGTAATTATTACCGAAGAGGGTAATGGTGAACGTGCAGAGGTGGGTGATGAGTTGTATTGTTATTATAAAGGTAAGTTTTTAGACGGTACTCCTTTTGATACATTAAGACAAAAACCAGCGGATGAAGATTTACCTGATTTATCAGGAAGAACGCCATATTCTTTTTATTATCAGACCGAAGTTAATAGAATGAGTCATATTGTTGGTTGGTATATTGGTTTTGGAGAGTTAAAGCGTGGGAGTAAGGCTATATTTCTAATTCCAGAACATAGAGCATACGGTAAAGGTGGGAGAGGCTCTATTCCGCCTTATGCACCATTAATGTTTGAAGTGGAATTAATTGACGATAGAAGGTAGAATTTTTAAATAATATAGAGATGAAGTTAAATTTGAAAAATATAATTTTTATTGCACTCCTTTTAGTTGTTATTGTGGGTTGTGAAGAGAAATACAAACCTGTTAACTACAAAAAAATGGAGGAGTCTGAAAATGCGTTATTAGCTAAATTCTACGAAGGTGAAGTTTGGGATAGTTTATATACTCTAGCTAGTGATACTATTGATGAGAGGAGTAGGAATGGATTGATGTATCTGGAGATTGAAAAAGGATCTGGCGATAGTATTTCACTAGGTCAACAAGTAGGTATCCGATATACATATTACGGTATTTTATATGATTTAGAGGATGTGCCTAATATTTATTATATCGAGGATAACAAATTTGATGAAGAGCCATATACTTATACTGTCGGAACTGTTCCTACTACTTTATATACTGGGGTAGACCTTGGTGTTAGGAAAATGAGAAATCATGGTAAAAGTATATTAATAATGCCTTCTGCAATTAGTACAAATAACAATTATATTACAATTGTAGCGGAGATTGATGTTGAATTTGTGGAGTTAGATTAATTTAATTCTTAAAATAAAGCAACCTTTTAACTGAACGAACATCTAAATGATAAATTAATTTAGTTAAAAGTTTAAAAAGTATTTTATGAAACGTGTTTTGTTGAGTGTAACCATAATCCTATCATTGTTTTTAACCTCTTGTTTAAAAGATAACGATTATGTACAAACTTATGTGGAGCTTGGTAATTTAATTGGTGAAGATATTAATGATTTTCAGGTAGAAACTGATTATTATAATATTTTGAAACCACAAGGAAATTTCTATTCTGACGGGTTTAAGTTTAAGAAAAATGGACGTGTGATAATTCAATACTCTATTGTTGAGGGGAATGATGAAAAAAAAGAGTATAAAGTTAATGTAAACGCTATTGAAAACATTTTTGAGAAAAAGTTGGTTTTTCTTGGTGTCGAAGGTGCAGATACTTTAAAGAAAGACCCTTTAAGTATGGTCGGTGCATGGATTGGGAAAGAGTATTTGAACATTGAGTTTAATTTCAGAAGTTCGGGAAGTAGTAAAAAACCTCACTATTTTGATTTAGTTTATGACTCTACTAAGCAAAATGTTGATAATCATCTTGCGCTTGATTTGACCCATAATGCACAAGAGGATATTTATAGTCCTTATCACTACAAAGTAATTATGACTGTTCCTTTGGATGAATTAAAAGTTCCTGAACAAGACTCTATTAATATTTGGCTTAGGACAAATGATGAGCTTTATGAACCCAAAACCATAACTTATAGGTATAATATCGACAAATGATATATATTATAGAGTAAAATTTGGTCCTTTAAAATCAAAAGTTAGATTTTAAAGGACTTTTTTTATAATTTTGCTTACTGTTTATTAAATAATTCTAATTTAAATAAATCATTATGAAAAAAATAATTGTAATTGGGCTTATGCTTATTGCTTTACCCTTTATGATTTTTGCACAAGAAGAGAGTGAAAAAGATACAACTTACTGGAGTAAGGGAGGTGATTTCTCATTTACGTTTTCTCAAGTATCGTTGAATAAATGGTCTGCAGGGGGTAAAAACTCTGTCTCAGGTAATACGCTTTTAAATTTATATGCAAATTATGCTAAAAATAAAAGTGCTTGGGATAATTCACTTACTGTTGGGTATGGTTTAACACAGCAGGGCAGTGATAATATTGTCAAAACAGATGATAGACTATTATTTACAACTAAATATGGTTATAAGGCTTCTAAAAGCTGGTTTTATTCAGGCCTTGTTGATTTTAAGTCTCAAATGACTACTGGATATCAAGATCCACCAACCAACTCAGTTGTTATGTCTGAGATGTTTTCACCAGCTTATGCGCTTTTTTCACTGGGTATGGATTATAAACCTAATAGTGATTTATCTATCTATATTTCGCCTGTAACAGCTAAATCTACTATTGTGCTTGACGATTCGTTGTCTATGCAAGGTGCTTTTGGTGTGGATGCGGGTGAACATATTAGAAGTGAGTTTGGTGCTTTCTTTAAAGGGGTGTATAAAAAAGCGAATATCATAAAAAATGTGGATTTTTATACTCGACTTGATCTGTTCTCTAATTTAATTGATAGTCCTCAAAATATTGATGTGGACTGGGAAGCAAGATTAAATTTAAGAGTTAATAAGTATATGACAGCTGTTGCATCTATAAACTTATTATATGATGATGATATTAAATATATTGATGGAGACGGTGTAGCTCATGGTCCAAAAGTTCAGACTAAACAGCTGTTAGGTTTTGGATTAAATTTCAATTTCTAAAGGAAGTAAACTATTATAAAAACAAAAAAGTCACTTTTTCATAAAAGTGACTTTTTTTAGTATTGAATTTTCAATTATTCTATTTATTAAGATATTTAGATAATGTATCAATAAGTATTTGCAAACGAATTGGTTTTGCTAAATAATCATCGCAACCTGCTTCCATACATTTTTCTCTCTCTCCAGACATAACATGAGCTGTTTGCGCAATGATTGGAACAGATGGGTCTATTTTTTTGATTTCACGTGTTGCAGTATAACCATCCATTATTGGCAACTGTAAATCCATTAAAATTAAATCAATTTCATTCTCTTTGAAGATTGTAATAGCTTCTTTACCATCTTTAGCCCATAATATTTTAGCATTTGTTCTGCGAAGTGCTGCATCAAAAAAGATTTTGTTGGTGTCAACATCTTCAACAACTAAAATAGTGTAGTCTTTCCAATCTTGGTTCAAAACATTACCGGTAGTTTCAGACATAGTTTGTTATTTTGATTTCTAAATAATCTTTTATCAAATTTAATATATTTATTTGGAAATATATGCTTTTATTATTAAAAAGTATACAATATATTTATTAATCTTACAATTTCACATTAATTAATACTCTTTTTTTAACAAAATGTTTCTAATTGCGTAATCTTGATTGAAATTTATTTTTTTTCAATGAATCTAAGGCTAAACATATATATAAATTTTATTTTTTTATTTTTTGTAGTTATTAACTGTGGTAATGCGCAAGAAAGGTATTCTCATTGGACAGATTCTGTTTATAATCATATGTCTATTGAGGAGCGTGTGGCTCAAATTTTAATTTCGAGTGGCGATTTGTCGTATAACAGAAAAAAAGAGATAGTTTTGCCTGGATTTTATTTTGGAGATGCAGATTATAGCAAAAATAATTCTGGAAGTTCTTTTACTTTTTCATTAAGTGAGATTGAAGAGTTAGAAAACAAACTTCTATTTAATGATATTCTCAATTATATAAATTCTACTCTTTATTATAAATATAAATCAGTTATCCTAAAAAATGATAATGATGGTGTTTTAATTCCACTATCTATTTATAATAAGTTGTATAAATCATCTCAAATACGTAGCACACCGCGTTATGCAGTGGTTCTTAATAATCCATCAAAAAAAGATAATCATCTGTTTGTTTATGATTTTCCTGATAAAATTATTGATTTAAAGAGTGTTCAGAAAGAGGCTAATCAAAATAACTATCTATTAAATAGAAATATAATTACAGATTATAATGAAGCTACTGTTCAAAGAATTTTAGCTCCAGGAGTTCTTCTGTATAGTGAAAATTATAGAAAGGATTTACAACAGTTGACAAAGTCTTTTGCTAAGGGTATTTTACCCGAAGGGCAGTTGGAAGCTGCTTGTAAGTATGTATTGCAGATAAAATATGAAAATAGGAATAAAGTTGAGGTTAATTATTTTGAGAGAGATCGTAATTTGTTAATCGAAAATCTTATTGGTTTTTTCCAATTACCTGATAAAAAAAGTGTTCCTATTACTGATTTAGCTGTGAATATTAGCTTTTTTGATGAACGAGGTGTAAAAGTAAATTCTTTTTTTGAAAGTGTAAATAAGTATTATAATTCTAGAAAAGAGAGAGATGCTTTTTGTTATAATATATACCTGTTTGATGAGAACTCTTCTGTTGACAAAGAGGCATATTTTGAAATATTAAGTTCTTCATCAAATAAAGAGGCAAATATTTTACTTTGGGCTGGAGATTTTGATAAATTTCCTTTAAATAATCCGTTTCTCTCTTTTGATGCTGTTATTGCTGCGCCAGTTTCGTCAGATTTTATATGGAATAGAATGGGGCAAGCTCTCTTTAGCGGTTTATCAATTGAAAATAAACTTACTACTGAGAAATATCCAGATTTTCTACGAGTTTTTTCTCAAGAGTTGTTACAAACGCGCTTAAAATATGGTTTGGCAGATGAAGTCGGTGTTTGTGCAGATACTCTAAAAGGTATTGATGATATAGTAAATAAAGCTATTGAAGATAAAGCTACTCCTGGTGCTCAGGTTTTTGT
>CAZHHH010000062.1:0-15440 GCA_964532085.1 uncultured Marinilabiliaceae bacterium | reverse complement strand
ATCAGTAAGCGGTATGTCTTGCGGTGGTTTACAAACCATTGAAGTAGCACCAGACCCACGTATTAGTACAATAGTTGTTTGTAATAGCGGATTGTTTAATCAAGCAGGTGGTGGTATGCCTGGTATGCCGTCGTTAGGTAAGGAGCAGTTAGAAAAAATTCATACACCAACATTATATCTGTTGGGTGGTGAGAGCGATATTGCTTATAACAACGGTATGGATGACTTTGAACGAATTAACCATGTGCCAATATTTGTTGGAAATATGGATGTAGGACATGGTGGAACCTATCGTCAACATCATGGTGGAGAGTTTGCTGTGGTTGCAACAGCTTGGTATAAATGGCAATTAAAAGACGATAAAGAAGCTGCTAAATTATTTGTAGGAGATAATTGTGGATTAGCCGATTCAGATATATGGACTATTGATAAAAAGAATATTGATTAGTAATCATAAAACAATTGGCAAAATATTTTTTTGTAGTTGAAAAAAATGATTCTGCTCTTTAAAGAAAAAGGGATTTTATATTTTGAATTATTTTTTGTTTACATATATATATAAATTATAATGTTTTTAAAATTAAATATTGTTGTAGGAGTTATTATGCTCTTAATGAGTTCGTTGTTAAGTCTAAATGCACAGGATTTTATTCCGCCACAAAGACCTATTATACAAACAAAATATACTGCTGATCCTGCACCTTTAGTATATAATGATACAGTATTTCTTTATACAAGTCATGATGAAGACGATGCAATGGGTTTTAAAATGAAGGATTGGTTATTGTATTATTCTACTGATATGGTTAATTGGACTGAATATGGTGCAGTTGCTTCTCTAAAAGATTTTAGTTGGGTTCCGTATGATAATGGCGCATGGGCAGTTGAATGTATTGAACGTAACGGTAAATTTTATTTGTATTGCCCTATGCCAAACGGAGTAGGAATTGGCGTGTTGGTTGCCGATTCGCCTTATGGTCCTTTTATTGACCCTATTGGCAAGCCATTAATACAAAACAGCATAAACGATATAGACCCTACTGTGCTGATTGATGATGACGGTCAAGCATATATGTATTGGGGTAATCCATATGTTTATTATGTGAAACTTAATGAAGATATGATTTCATATTCAGGAGAGATAATGCAGGATGATACTACACCTCATAATTATCAAGAAGGACCATGGGTGTGGAAGCGTAATGGATTATACTATATGGCTTATGCTTCTACATGTTGTCCAGAAGGTATAGGATATGCTATGAGTACAAAGCCTTTTGGAGCATGGGAATATAAGGGGATGATAATTGATGCATCAGAAAAAACAAGAGGTAATCATCCTGGTATTATTGAGTTTAAGGGAAAATCTTATGTTTTTGGTCATAGTTATGATGTTCTTAAACAGATAACCCCAAAGTTTTATGAACGTCGTTCAGTTGATATGGATGAGATGGTTTATAATGCAGATGGTACTATTGAAAATCGTTCTTATTTTTCCATAGGAGGACCTGAGCAAGTAGGCAGACTTAATCCATACATTAGAGTAGAAGCAGAAACGATGGCGTGGAGCGAAGGTGTTAAAACTCATTTCGAAACAGAGTGGGAAGGAGATTTTGATTGGGCAAGAGGTAAGAGAATAGCTGATCGTCTGTTTGTAACATCAATTAATCATGGTGATTATATAATGGTTAAAGGGGTGGATTTCCAAGAAGGTCCAAAAAGAATTGAGGTTAGTGCATCACCAATTTATGGTGGAAAAATAGAAGTTCGTGTTGGTGGAATTGATGGAAGATTGATTTCTACTATAAATATTGATAACGCACGTAAATCTGGTATTTGGGACAGGTATGATGCGCCAGTTGAAAACGTTGTAGGTGTTCACGATCTTTACTTCCTTTTTAAAGGAGAGAAAGATTTATTCCATTTTGATTGGTGGCAGTTTTATAAATAAGGAGTATTAGAGAGAAATTAAGTGATAATTAAATTAGAGGAAATGTTTGGTTTAAAGTTATATAAAAATTATACGATTTTTATAGTGATATTTTTTGTCACATCATCTTTATTTTCAGCAAATATAGAATTACGTTCACCTAATGATAAAATAGGGGCTACTCTAATTAATAATAATGATATATGGTCTTTAAAAATAGATTGTAGAGATAACAATGATGAAAATATTGAATTGACAAATGTTACTCTTGGATTAATTCGTAATGATCAAAATTTTTATAATAATTTAAAGTTGCTAAAAATAGGAAAGCCAAAACTTGTAAATGAGCAATATACTATGATTCATGGGAAGCGCAGTCAACGTACAAACTTTGGTCGTGAGCAGGTTTTCTTTTTTGAGAATCAAAATAAATCAAAAATAAATATTATTGTAAGAGTTTATAATGATGGCTTAGTTTTTCGATATGAATTTCCTAATAAAGATGGAGATTATATTGTTGAAGATGAACTTACTGCTTATGAAATACCTGACAATACTTTAAGATGGTTACAGAAATTCGATTTGTCCAACGAGTTCCTTTATGACAAGATGCAAAGTGACAGCATTCAAGGAGATTGGGGATATCCGGCATTGTTTAACATAGCTGAAAAAGATATTTGGTACTTAATCCATGAAGCAGATGTTGATAGAAGATATGCTGCTACAAAATTAAGTAATCAAATAAATAAATCTGAATATAAGGTTACACTTCCTGAACCACATGAGGGTGAAGGTGAAGCAAAACCAAATATAACAACAGCGTGGCAATCGCCATGGAGGGTTATTATGATTGGTAATTTAGCCAAAATAGTTGAATCAACTTTGGTTGAAGATGTCTCAAAACCATCTGTTATAGCTAATACGGCCTGGATTAAACCTGGAAAAGTGTCTTGGAATTATTGGTCTGATAATCATGGAACACGTGATTACCAAGTTGTGAAAAAATTTACCGACTTAGCTGTTTCAATGCAATGGCCTTATACCTTGTTTGATTGGGAGTGGGATGCTATGGAAAATGGAGGAGATGTTGAAGATGCTGCAAAATATGCTGTTTCCAAAGGTGTAAAGCCCTTAATATGGTATAACTCAGGAATGTTTAAGTGGATTACGGCAACACCTGTGGATCGTATGAAGACCCATGAGAACAGAATGAAAGAATTTGCATGGTTAAAAAGTCTTGGTTTTGTGGGTGTTAAAGTAGATTTCTTTTTGAGTGAAAAACAATATATGATTGAGTACTATCTTGATATTTTAGAAGATGCAGCAAAGTTTGAAATGATGGTTAATTTTCATGGTTCTATTGTTCCAAGAGGATGGGCTCGTACTTATCCTAACTTGATGACAATGGAGTCTGTTCGAGGTGCAGAGTGGTATAATAATGGACCAGAATTTACAACTACAGCACCTGAACATAATACAGTAATTGTTTTTACTCGAAATGTAATAGGGTCTATGGATTATACACCTACTACTTTTACAAATTCGCAATATCCTCATATAACATCGTATGGACATGAATTAGCTTTAAGTGTAGTTTATGAATCTGCCCTTCAGCATTTAGCCGATCGTCCGGAAGGATTCTACAATTTACCTGATGCAGCTCTCACATTTTTAAAAAATGTGCCGACGGCTTGGGATGATACAAAACTTCTTGATGGTTATCCGGGGAAGGATGTATTAATTGCCCGAAGAGAAGGGAAAGTATGGTATATAGGAGGATTAAACTCAGAGTCTATAGAAAAAGAGCAAAGTATAAAATTTGACTTTTTGCCAAAAGACGAAAAATATAGATTATCAATAATAGCAGACGGCGATCATGATAAAGAATTTTCAACTGTTACTATAATTATTGATAATAATAGCGAGGTTAAAGTAAAAGTGTTACGTCGTGGTGGATTTGTCGCAAAGGTTGAACCATTTTAGATAAAAATATTAAAACTAAATAGTTATGAAGTCATTATTTATTTCAAAAAAAGTATTTGGTATAATTTGTTTGATGCTTCCCTTGTTTGTTTTAGCACAAGAGTATCCATTTCAAAATCCTAATTTAAGTTCAGAAGAGCGTGCAAAGGATTTGATTTCACGTCTAACAATAGAGGAAAAAGCCAAGCTACTTTGTGATAATTCGGAGCCTATTCCACGATTAGGAATAAAACGATTTAACTGGTGGAGTGAAGCTCTGCATGGTTATGCAAATAATGACAGTGTAACTGTTTTTCCTGAACCAATTGGAATGGCAGCATCATTTAATGAAGATTTGGTTTTTCAGATTTTTGATGCCACCTCTGATGAGGCAAGGGCTAAATATCATCAAGCTCAGAATAGAGGAGAAGAAAATAGACGTTTTTTAAGTCTTTCTGTTTGGACACCTAATGTGAATATTTTTAGAGACCCACGTTGGGGACGAGGACAAGAAACTTATGGCGAAGATCCATATTTAACTACTAAAATGGGGGTGCAAGTTGTAAAAGGCTTACAAGGACCCGAAGATGAAAAATATAAAAAGCTTTTGGCATGTGCCAAACATTATGCTGTTCATTCCGGACCTGAGTGGAGTAGGCATGAGTTGAATCTAAATGATGTTAATCCACGTGAATTATATGAAACATATCTTCCCGCATTTAAATCATTAGTACAAGAATCTGATGTAAGGCAGGTTATGTGTGCTTATCAGAGATTGGATGATGAGCCGTGTTGTAGTAGTGATAAATTATTACAGAAAATATTAAGAGACGAATGGGGATTTGAACATATTGTTGTTACAGATTGTGGTGCAATAACAGATTTTTATACAACGCATAATGTATCATCAACGCCTGTTCATGCAGCAGCTCGTGGACTGCTTGGTGGTAGTGATTTAGAGTGTATTTGGGATAATTATACATATATGCTTTTGCCTGAAGCTTTGGAAAGAGATTTAATTAAAGAGGAAGATATTGATAAAAGTCTTATGAGAGTATTAATTGGGCGTTTTGATTTGGGCGAAATGGATGACGATTCACTCGTCAAATGGGCACAAATTCCTGCATCTATACTAAATAACGACAAACATAAGGAGCTTGCTTATGAAATGGCAAAACAATCTATGACTCTTCTTTTAAATAAGAATAATACACTACCTATAAATAAAAATAGTAATGAAAAGATTGCTGTTATTGGTCCAAATGCTGATAATGCAGAAATGTTGTGGGGTAACTATAATGGAACGCCCATAAGTACGATTACTATTTTAGATGGTTTTAAAACTAAAATGGACCAGAATAAAATTATCTATGAAAAAGCTGTTGACCATGTTGACGATAAAGTAACAATAAGTTATTTCAACAAATGTGCAGTTGATGGAAACGTTGGTTTCAAAGCAACTTATTGGAATCATCCTGATTTTGAAGGTGAGCCTGTAGCTATACAACAATTATCTAATCCTATAAGACTAACAGCAGCAGGACAGCACGAGTTTGCACCAAGAGTATGGCTTGAGAATTTTTCGGCAAAATATGAGACAGTTTTTGTTCCCGATAAAACAGAAGAGTTAGTATTTAAAACAGGTGCTACTGGCTTTTATGAGTTGAAAGTTAATGGTGAAATAATTACTACATATACAAATTGGAGAACGTTGCTAAGTAAGTATCCATATAAATTTGAAAAAGGTAAAGAGTACAAAATTGAGATAAAATATGCTCACAGAGAGAATTGGGAAGCAAATATAGAGTTTGATTTTGGAAAAGAAGAAGATGTTAATTATGTGGAATTAATAAAAACTTTAAAAGATGTTCAAACAGTTGTATTTGTTGGCGGCCTTTCAGGAAATTATGAGGGTGAAGAAATGCCGGTTTCTTTTCCTGGATTTAAGGGTGGCGACAGAACAAATATAGATTTACCTTCAGTTCAGCTAAATTGCCTGAAAGCATTGAAGGAGGCTGGAAAAGAGGTGATTTATATTAATTGCTCTGGTTCGGCAATTGCATTTGAGCCTATTGTAGATTATGTTGATGCAATTCTACAAGCTTGGTATCCAGGCGAACAAGGTGGTTTGGCTGTTGCAGATGTGATATTTGGAGACTACAATCCGTCGGGGAAACTGCCGGTTACTTTTTATAAAAACTCAAGCGATTTAGGAGATATAGAGGACTATTCGATGAAAGGAAAAACATATAGATATTTTTCTGATGCTATGTTCCCATTTGGTTATGGATTAAGTTACACAGATTTTAAAATAGGAAAAGCAAAAATCAACAATAAAAATATCAATTTGAATGAAAATGTAGAGATTAACATTCCAGTTCAAAATAGTGGAAAAAGAGATGGCGTTGAGGTAGTTCAAATTTATATTAAAAAAGTTGATGATGTTGACGGTCCTTTAAAAACCTTAAGAGCATATAAAAAAGTGTCATTAAAAGCAGGTGAAAAGAAAAATGTTAAGCTAACTCTTGCAGATGATTCCTTTGAGTTTTATGACTGGGACCAAAGAAAAGTGACAACAACTGCTGGGGAATATGAAATCCTATACGGAAACAGCTCAATTGATGAAGATTTAAAAAGTATAATTATAACTATAAAATAGAATTTCCAATGAAGAAGATATTATTACTTATCTCATTGATATTTCTAACAGTATCAGTGATTAATGTAAATGCACAGGATGAGAATTTTTACATTTTCCTCTCTTTTGGGCAATCAAATATGGAAGGTGCTGCACCTAAAGAGGACAGATATCACGAAGTTGATGAAAGATTTCAGGTTATGGCAACCATTGACTGTCCCGATTTAGATCGAACAAAAGGTGAGTGGTACACAGCAAATCCACCTTTGGCAAGATGCAATACTGGTATTGGTGTAGCCGATTTTTTTGGACGTTCTATGGTCGAAAATCTTCCGCAGGATAAAAAGGTTGGTGTTATAAACGTTGCTGTTGGAGGATGCAAAATAGAGCTGTTTGATAAAGATAATTATAAATCTTATGTAGATAATGCACCTCATTGGATGAAAGGAATGCTTGCCGAGTATGATGGAAATCCTTATGCTCGTTTGGTTGAAGCTGCAAAGTTAGCTCAAAAAGATGGTGTTATTAAAGGAATTTTGTTGCATCAAGGAGAGTCAAATAATAATGACAAAACTTGGCCTAATAAGGTTAAAGATGTATATGAGAATCTGCTAAAAGATTTGAATTTAGATGCAAAAGATGTTCCTCTTTTAGCTGGTGGAGTTGTTTCTGCAGATCAAAACGGAAAGTGTGCATCTATGAATAAAATCATTGCAGATTTGCCAAAAACTATTGCTACTGCTCATTTTATTCCTTCAGATGCTTGCCTTGCAATTTCAGATAGTCTTCATTTCTCTGCTGAAGGATATCAAATGTTAGGAAGTAGGTATGCAGCTAAAATGTTGTCTCTATTAGATTATGATTCAAAAATTGAGAAGCAAATTGTTTATAGTCCTGATAAAAATTTAAAAGTTGAGCTGTTTATTGAAAATGGAAAACCAACTTACTCGGTTCTATATAAAAATCAGGTTATGTTGGAAAATTCACCATTGGGTCTATATACCAATGAGGGTGATTTTTATGAAAATATGATTTTTATAAATGCAGAAAAAGGCGAAGAGAAGAAAGATTACACTCAAGATAAAATCAAAAGATATAATAATAGCTATCGTGCAAATACGCTGACTTATACAGTGGCAAATGATGATTTAAGACAAATTTCCATAAAATTTCAGGTGAGTAATAATGATGTGGCTTTTCGTTATGAAATACCCAATTGGGGTGAAAGAAGGGCTTGCGTTATTGAAAAAGAGGCTACAGGATATAAATTCCCTACAACTACAACAGCTTTTTTATCACCTATGATGCGTTCAATGGAAGCTTTTGCACGCACTTCGCCAAGTTATGAAAGTGGATATACCAATGACCAGAACGTAACCACAACAGATAGTGAAACAGGTTATGTTTTCCCTGGACTTTTCCGTTTAGAAGATAATGGATGGGTTTTACTTTCAGAAACTGGTGTAAATAGTTTGTACTGCGCTTCACATTTGGATACAGGAAACAAAGAGGGACTTTATAGTTTGGATTTTCCAAGTATGGAGCAAAATAATGGCTTTGGAAGTACAGGCGCTCAAATAGGATTACCGGGTGTCACACCTTGGAGAACTATCACTGTTGGAGAAGATCTAAAACCGATTGTTGAAACTACAATCCCATTTGATTTGGTTGAGCCATTATATGAGCCCTCAATTGAATATAAATATGGAAAATCAACGTGGAGCTGGATTGTATGGCAAGATCAAAGTATGAATTGGGATGACCAGGTTAAATATATCAATTTAGCTTCTGAATTGGGTTATGAATACATTTTAATTGATGCTCTTTGGGATATAAATATCGGATACGACCGTATGGAAAAGCTGATTGAATATGCAAATCAGAAAAATGTAGATGTTTTTCTTTGGTATAATTCTAATGGTGGATTTAATGATGCACCACAAAGTCCTCACAATAAAATGAACACTTCCATAGCTCGAAAAAAGGAGATGAAATGGTTGCAAAAAGCTGGTGTTAAAGGGTTGAAAATTGATTTCTTAGGTGGAGATAAGCAGGAAACTATGAGGCTTTACGAAGATATTTTATCCGATGCCAATGATTATGGATTGATGATTGTATTTCACGGATGCACATTGCCACGTGGTTGGGAGCGTATGTATCCAAACTTTGTGGGAAGTGAAGCGGTGTTGGCTTCTGAAATGTTGATTTTTTCAGAAGCTGTGCGTAAAGATGAAGCTTTTTATGCTACTCTTCATCCTTTCATTCGCAACACAGTTGGGGTTATGGAGTTTGGCGGTGTTTTATTGAATAAATATTTGACAAGAAGTAACAGAGAACGAAATAAGCGTTTAACCACCGATATATTTCAATTGGCTACTGCCGTGTTATTTCAAAGTCCAGTGCAGATGTTTGCTTTAACGCCAAATAACTTGACGGATGTGCCAGCTTTTGAAATTGATTTTATGAAAAATGTACCTACTACGTGGGATGAAACTTTGCTCATAGATGGTTATCCAGGAAAGTATGTGGTTATTGCCCGCCGTAGTGGTGATAGTTGGTATGTAGCTGGTGTTAATGCTGAAGAAAAAGCTGTTAAGGTGAAACTGAATCTGCCTATGTTCGCTGGGCAAAAAGTTCATCTTTATAACGATAATAAAAAAAGTGAACCATATAAAAGAGAGGTCAGCATAAATAAAAAAGGTGAGTATGAAATAACTATACAAACCAGAGGAGGTTTTGTGTTGACAAATTAATAGATGTGAGAATTTGAAATGAATTTTAACTAAAATAATAAAAAACTAAACTTATGAAAAAGTCTATTTCTTCTATCTTGTTTTTCTTTTTTGCAATAACAATGATAAGTGCTTTTGCACAGATTAAAGATGATTTTGTCTCTTCACCAACAAATCAAGATGGAAGAGAATATCCTAAAGTTAACCCTGAAGGGCGTGTCAGAGTAAAGATAGAAGCACCTGATGCAAAACTTGTTCAACTTGATATTGGTGGCGTGAAGTATGATTTGACAAAAGATAGTGACGGCACTTGGATTGGAGAATCTGAACCGCAAGATGAAGGTTTCCATTATTATCAGTTAAATATTGATGGTGCATCAGTTCCCGACCCGGGTTCAAAATTTTTCTATGGTGCTGGTCGTTGGGGAAGTGGTGTTGAGGTTTTAGCTTATGATAGAGAATTTTATCAGCTAAAAAATGTGCCACACGGTCAAGTTCGTGAGCAGTATTACTATTCTGAAATTACTCAAAAAATGAGACGTTGTTTTATCTATACACCGCCTTGCTATGATAAAGAGAGTGATAAAAAATATCCTGTACTCTATTTACAACACGGAGGAGGAGAAAATGAAACGGGTTGGTCAAACCAAGGCCATGCAGGGCTGATTATGGATAATTTGATTAACGACTCAAAAGCAGAACCTTTTATAATTGTGATGGACAACGGAACTTGGGAGCTAAAAAGAAAAGAAGAATCAAAAGATAAAACTTGGCCACCAAAAGGTTGGACTGACCAATTTATGGAAGTCTTGACAAAAGAGATTGTCCCAATGATAGATTCAAGCTACAGAACTTTAACCGATGCCGACAATAGAGCAATGGCAGGTTTGTCAATGGGTGCCATGCAAACAAGAGTGATAACCTTGGCAAATTCACACCTCTTCTCTTATGTTGGAATGTTTAGCGGTGGTTCAATTACCATTGAAGATATTAAGGACAATCCAAAATTTAAAGAAAACAACAAACTCTACTTTATAAGCTTTGGTAGCAAAGAGGTTGAAAGTAGAAGATATAATTTTGGAAAAAACCCTGTTGTCAGTGTAAAAGAGTTGAAAGATGCAGGGATTAATGTTCACTATTACGTTTCGCCAAATACTGACCATGAGTGGCAAACGTGGAGAAGAAGTTTATATCAATTTGCACAAGTTGTCTTTAAGAATTAACTCAAAAACATTATGAAACGATATAAAATCATAGGTTTATTACTTTTTGCAATAACATTTTGTTGTTGTAAAAACAACTTGCTTGATAATCAGATAATGACTTCTGAAGGAATTATTGAGGGAGTTATAAAAGATGAAATACGAATTTTTAAAGGGATTCCTTTTGCTCAGCCACCAGTTGGTGATTTGAGATGGAAAGCACCTCAGCCACCTGAAAAGTGGGATGGTGTTAAATTGACAACTGAATTTGCACCTGCACCAAAGCAAGGTGGAAATCCTAATTCAAGTGAAGATTGTTTATACTTGAATGTTTGGACACCTGCAAAAAGTGAGAAGGAAAAACTTCCAGTTATGGTTTGGATTTATGGCGGAGGTTTCAGTTTTGGCTCAACATCAGACCCCACTCACGATGGTTTTAATTTGGCTAAAAAAGGTGTGGTGTTGGTCAGTGTAGCTTATCGTGTTGCTCAAATTGGTTTTTTGGCTCATCCCGAACTTTCTGCCGAAAATGAAAACGGGGTTTCCGGAAATTACGGCTTATTTGATATGATTGCAGGATTGGAATGGATTCAAAAAAATATTGAAAAGTTTGGTGGAGATGCTGATAATGTAACCATTTTTGGCGAATCGGCTGGTGGAATTGCCGTAAGTATGTTGTGCGGTTCGCCACTTACAAAAGGACTTTTTCATAAAGCGATTTCTCAAAGTGGTGGCTCTTTTGGACCTGTTAGAGAAACTACATATCCCGGTGAAAACACGAAAACCCTTGAAATGGCAGAAGCTGACGGGTTGGCTTTTGCAGAAAATTTAGGGGCAAACTCAATTGAGGAGCTACGTAAATTAGATGCAGATATGCTTATTCCAAAAGGTTGGACAACACCAGGAAGCTGGCCAATTGTAGATGGTTATGTGATTAAAGATAATCAATACACCCTTTATGAAAATGGTGATTATAATGATATTCCTGTTCTTATCGGATATAATTCAGATGAAGGTTTGAGTTTTTCACCCGGAAGAACAGCAGAGGAGTATGTTGAAAATGTGAAAGATAGATTTGGAATTTATGCAGACAAATTACTTGAAGCTTATCCTTTAAAAAATGGCGAGGTGAAACGTAACGCACGAAACTTAATGCGTGATGCAGCATTTGGATGGCATACGTGGAGTTGGGCAAAACTTCAAGCAAAAACAGGTAGTTCGCAAGTATACCTCTACATTTTTGACAAACATCCAGAATATGAGGAAAATTCGCCTTACGAAGACTTTGGAACGCCTCACGGTGTTGATGTTCAGTATGTTTTTATGAATATGGATAGAAATAATCAATATCTCAATGATAGCGATATTGAGATGTCAAACATTATAGGTGAATACTGGACAAATTTTGCAAAAACGGGTAATCCCAATAGTTCAAATCTTCCCAATTGGGATAAGTTCTCAGTTGAAAATCAAAAGGCATTAAACTTAGGAAGTGAAATAAAAATGATTGAAGTGCCCGATGCATCTTCAATGGAGGTATTAAGTGAATACTACGATTGGCGTAGGAGATAAATAATCTCGAATTGTTTATTAAAAGGAAATGATATTCAATATTTCTAATATACCTGCTGGTTAATCGATATACGCTGGTTGTTAGCCCCCTTTAGGGGGTTGGGGGTCAAACATAATAGAATGTAAAATGACAAATACAGTTTATTGAAAATTTAAAATAATTAAAAAAATAAATACAAAACGAATCAATATGAGCAAAATGAAATTAATAAATTTATTTTTAGTCTTAATAGCGGTGAGCTGTTCAAGTGTGAGAGATAATGGCGCAGTGCCTGAAAATATGGAGAAATCTACTGCTTATTTTGACTATTTTAATTACACTGGTAATGATGATTATTATAATCAACAAGCACCATTAGCAGATAATGAGATTTTTAATCCTATACTTCCTGGCTGGTATTCTGACCCAAGTATTTGCACCAATGGAGAAGATTATTTTCTTGTTACTTCAACATTTGTCTTTTTCCCTGGTGTACCAATTTTTCATAGTAAAGACTTAGTAAATTGGAAACAGATTGGCCACGTGTTAGATAGGGAATCTCAATTGGAAAATTTTATTGGACAAGGTACAAGTCGAGGAATTTTTGCACCAACAATTGAATACAATCCATATAATGAAACTTATTATATGATTACAACAAATGTTGGGGCTGGAAACTTCTTTGTCAAAACAAAAGATCCATTTGGTAGTTGGTCAGACCCTATCTACCTACCTGAAGTTGGGGGAATTGACCCATCTTTTTTCTTTGATGACAATGGTAAGGCTTATATCTTAAATAATGATGAACCATTTGGCGGTTCAACTTATGAAGGTCATAGGGCTATCCGAATTCGTGAATTTGATGTGGAGAATGACAAGGTAATAGGTGAGGAGAAAATGATTATCAGTGGTGGTGTAAATATTGATGAAAAACCCATTTGGATTGAAGCGCCACATCTATATAAAATTGATGGTCGCTATTTGCTAATGGCAGCTGAAGGCGGAACAGGCCCTGGCCATTCTGAGGTTATATTTAGCACTGATAGCCCAATGGGTGAATATATTCCGTGGAGTACAAATCCAATTTTAACACAAAGACATCTTGATAATGATAGACCATATCCAATTACTTGTGTTGGGCATGCTGACTTAATTCAAGCAAAAAATGGTGATTGGTTTGCAGTTTATCTTGCTTGTCGTCCAATAGATGGCGTAATTGAAAATTTAGGAAGAGAAACTTTTATGATTCCTGTAAAATGGAGTGAAGATGGTTTTCCATATATGACTCAAGGCGATGAACTTGTGCCGATGAGAGTAGCTAATCGTGATTTTAAGAAAAACGAAGATTATATAGGTGGAAATTTTAGTAAGAACGACACTTTTGATGCTGAAGAGTTGAATTATGACTGGATGACATTAAGAAGAGATGCTAAAAACCTATACTCTCTCACAGATAACAGTGGGTTTTTATCTCTAAAATGTGGAGAGGAAAAATCAACGGGGATGGATGTGCCTGCAATTGTATTAAGAAGACTGCAACATCATCAATTTGAGAGTGAAACAAAAATGTTTTTCGAGCCATCAAATGAGAATGAAGCAGCTGGAATGATTTTGTATAAAGATGAAGAGCATCAATATTTTATGGCAGTTAGAAAAGTTGATGATAAAAAAGAGATTCGTTTAGAAAAAATTAGCGGAGAAGATAAAAGTGAAACATTATCAAGTAAAGTATTAAAAAATGTTGATGCGCCTATCTATATGAAGATAACTTCGGATGGTTATAAATTCAACTTTTATTATGCAACGGAGATAAATAAGTGGAATATTCTTTTAGAAGATGTAGATGCAAACTTCTTGTCAACACATATTGCTGGAGGTTTTACAGGAACATTAGTTGGAATGTATGCAGAAAAATAAGTCCGCTGAATAAAGAAATACCAAATCTTATTATATGAGAAAAATAACTTTAACCTTTTAACTAAATAGATAATTGAAGTGAAAAGTTAGAGGTTTTAAAACGTTAAAATCTCTAGCTTTTATTAGCTAGCTTTTGCATTATCTATTTGAATATCAAATGTACGAGTGAAAAATACTACTGTTTATTTATTGCTTTTGATGAAAGTTGTTTATTAGAATATCGTAGTGAAAAAATTATTAGTAAAAGAAACTATTATGAAAAAAATTTTATTGACAAATTTATTGTTGGCACTTTTTATTTTTGCCAAAGCTTATGATTTTCCATTATCAGATTTTGGAGTTTTATGGCAACATACTGAAGTAGAGATTGAACATAATCAAGATCATGTATTGGTTACTTATAATCCAGAGGCACCTTGGATGACTCAAGCAGGATGGGAATTTGATACACCAAAAGACTTTTCAGCTTATACACATCTTTTAATAGAGCTTGAAACTGTTAGTATTTCAAGTGGAAATTATGAGATAAATGTTGAGTCAACACTAGAGGAAGGGAAGGTATCAAAACAGTTCTCTCCAATCTCTAATTCTGTGGTAATTGATTTGAGTGGCATGACAGAAGCTCAACTCGAATCAATAAAAAGAGTTAGTATATGGGTTTGGGATGCTGACACAGAAACTGCAGTTTTTAAAGTTAAAAATGCAACTCTAGTATCAGAAGATTCATTGTTACCTCTATTTGCTTTACAGCCATTGCATGGCAACACTGCACTTGAGGTGAATTATACCTATGGTGATGAAGCTGCAGAGGTGACTTATTTACCTGCAGAAGCGTGGGAGTCACAATCTGGATGGGAATTCAAAAATAATAATGCAGATTTTTCTCAATATACAGAATTAGTTATAGATATTGACGCTATAGATGTGAAGGGGGAGTTTGAATTGCATATAGAATCGTCTGTAGATAGTGGAAGTGGTAAGGAATTAACAAAGCGTTTCGACAATGATGCGGAGCAATTAGTTATAGATTTAACAGATTTTACACAAGAGCAATTGGCTGCCATAGAGAGAGTGAGCATTTGGATATGGGATACTAATACTGAGACTTCGACATTTAAAGTATTAAGTGCATCTTTAACCAGTGGTGAGTCAACAATAATAAAAAATATCTCAAGCGACAATGTTAATGTAAATGTGGATGTTTACTCATTAACAGGTGTGAAAGTAAAAAGTAATGTAAAAAAATCTGAAGCTACTAAAGGACTTTCTCGTGGTATTTATATTGTTGGAAATGAGAAAATATTCGTAAAGTAAATTATAAAAGTATCATCTTAATAATCACAAAAGAGGTGATAACTTAAAAGTATAAATAAAATTTTCATCATGTTTTAAACAGTAGATAGGTTGGAACTGAGTTAGAAGATAATTTAATCTTTTAACTCAGTTTTTATAATTTTGAAGTCAGTAGATAATTTCATATCTTTGTTTCGTTATTAATCAATGATTT
>CAZHHH010000061.1:0-15738 GCA_964532085.1 uncultured Marinilabiliaceae bacterium | reverse complement strand
CTACTACTCCCCCTCATGGCCCGGGAAGACTGTTTTTGGTTATCATGCTCATATTATAAAATAAGTAACATGATATGTCAAGCAAGGTGATTGGCAAAAACCCCCCCGAATTGCGGGGGCGGTGAGTCAAGGTCCCTTTAACTCCTTCAACAGTTCTTCGCCCGCTACTTGATAATTTGTCGAGGCGGCGGTACTTTCATTATAGGGCAAACCACAGGCAGATTGGACTCGATTGTCATAGATAAAAAAGGGGACGGGATCGGGGGCATGGGTACGGATGGCTACCGGTGTGGCATGATCTGACATGACAAGGAGGCGATAATGCCCACCGGTTTTTTCCATGCCCAGATGCAGGGCTCGGGCCATGGCGTCTAAAATCTCCAAGGCCTTTATTTTTCCTCGCCAGTCGCCCCGGTGGGAGCATTCATCCGGGGCCTCCAGGTGGACTAGGATAAAATCATAGCCGGAACAAAGGCCTGTAAGGGCTGCCTTCACCTTTGCCTGCCAATTTGTATGGATATCTCCAGTTGAACCGGGAACATTGGCAACGGTCAACCCCAACAAGGAGGCAATGCCCTTGACTACCGGTACATGGGCGACACAAAGTCCCCGATGGGCATAAAGGAGAGAAAATGGCTTGAGGGGGGCACCGGGGCCACCACCCCAGGGCCAAATGTAATTGGCCGGCAACTTCCCTTCCTTAAGGCGCTGGTGGTTGAGGGGATGCCTTTGTAAAAGCAAATGAGCCCGGGCCATTATGTCCCTAAGCCTGGCATCACCGGTGGGCAGGTGTTTGTCTATCCTTTTTTCTAAAATATCGTGGGGTGGTGTAGTAGCCAGGTCAATTTTCCTTTTATGGACCAGTTGATGATAGAAGCCGCTGCCGACATGGAGGCGAAAGCCAGAACCTAGTAAGAGATTATGTATTTTTACATCCCGCAGCAAATCCTGAACCAATTGCCGTCCCTCCAGAGGGGGAATATCCCCACCAGAATGGGATAACATCCTTCCAGTAGCAGAAATCGAAACCAAGTTTAACCGCCAGGCCCAGTCATCAGCATCTATCATCCTACCCATTCCAGCCCCTTCCAAATGGGCCCGGCTGGGCAGATGGGTTACATCCTGCCCCATTAAGGCCAAGAGGACGGTATCAGTACCCACCGGTATCCCCGCAGGAAGCATCTGGGCCTGCCCCAAATGTCCCGCAGCACATAAGTTATCCAAATGGGGTTTAGGTGCCACCTCCAGTGGTGTCTTTCCACCTAATTCTGCTAGGGGCCAATCGGAGGCCCCGTCGGCTATTAAAAGCACAGTTTTCATTAAAATTCAACCCCTTGGCGGGCAGATATTCCAGCATTAAAGTAGTGCTTTACCGCCTCCATTTTGGTCACCAAATCAGCCAGTTTGATAACTTCTTCCGGGGCCCCCCGACCTGTCAATACCAGTTCCAGGGGTTCCGGTTTCTCCGCCATGGTTCTTACCACCTGCTTTAATTCTATGCTCCCACGGTTTATAGCCGCCATAATTTCATCCCAAATTAGCAGATCATATGCCCCTTCCCGCAACATGCTTTGGGCCCTCTCCCACTGCTTTTTTGTATTTGAAGGGCATTGTAAAACGGGAATATCCAACTTCTTTAGGGCCAGGTGTTCCCCGCAGCACCGGCCCTTAATAAATTGGACCACCGCCACCCGCTGCCCGTGGCCCCAAGCCCGGAGGCATAGACCTAAAGCCGCCGTTGTTTTTCCCTTACCGTCACCGGTATAAACATGGATGTAGCCCTTAGGCATTGGCCAAGACCTCCTCCAGTGTAAAAAGGAGACGTTGGTTTTCCCGCCGGGAACGCACCGCCACCCGGAAATAGTGTTGATCCAGACCACGGAAATTTTCGCAGGGGCGAATTAAAATCCCCCTTTGGGCCAAGGCCTCTTGGAGGAGGGACACCTTGCCCCCATAACGGCAGAGTATAAAATTAGTAGCTGGTTGGTAGGCGGTAATCCCCGGAAGGTGGTTCAATTGCCGCCAGAGAAAATCAAGTTCCCGGCGCAACCAAAGCGCAGTTTTATCCCTATATCCCTTTAGTTGCTGAAATATATCCCCAACCGCCAAGGCACCCCGGTTGACAGACCAGGGCACCTGCCGCCCCTTCATGAGTTGGAGCGTGTTTTCCTCCCCCAGTGCATATCCCAAGCGCAGGCCGGGGATAGCCAAGGATTTGGTAAAGGCCCGGACCAGAATTAAGTTGGGATATTCCCGCACATAGCCCGCAAGGGAATTGTCTTCACCGGCGCAGGTCAGCTCCAGAAAGGCCTCATCCACCAAGATGTGCTTGCCGGTGGCCAAAATAGACACCAGTTCAGACCGGGGTAAAAGGACTGAGGTGGGGTTGTTGGGGTTGCCCAAAACCAATCCCTGACATTGGGCCAGTCCCTTGTGAAGTTCCTCTAGATCGGGGACAAACCCCTTTGCAGCCTGCAAAGGAAAAAAGACTGGCTCGTGGCCACCCCGCATTAAGGCCTGTTCATAATCGACAAAAGATGGCACCGGCAGCAAATAAGGGCCCGGGGGCCAAATCTCTAAAGCTAATTGCAATAGCTCGCTGGCCCCGTTGCCGCAGAGTACATTCTTACTGGCCAAGCCGTGGTAATGGGCCAGGACCTCCCTCAAATGTTTACAGTCGGGATCAGGATAATGTTCCAATTCCTCCTCTACAATCCGATGCAGCTCTTTTTTTAACACCTTGGGTACTCCCAGGGGATTAATGTTGGCGGAAAAATCCAACCATCCCCCCGGGGGATTTCCATAGTGTTCACTGGCCCAGCGCAAATTCCCCCCATGGGCCTGGGTCATTACAGCCACCTCCTCAATAATATAGGTCCTGAAAGCAACAAAAGGCCGTAGCTGATCCACATAAGGCAAGATGCCCTAATAATGTCATCTACTGTGGGGAGCCGCTTGGCTTCCCCCAGGACAGGTCTTTCCACCCACACGCCGCCGTAATACGCACCGCCGCCAAGCTGAATTCCCAGGGCACCGGCCACGGCCCCTTCGCTCCAGCCACTGTTGGGGCTCCCGTGGTGTTTGTGATCCCGGACTAGTATATGGCCGGCCAGGCGACCATTGTAGCCGGCCAAATAGGCGGCTGCCACCAAAAGTAGACCGGTCAGCCGAGCCGGAAGAAAGCAAAACACATCATCCAAACGGGCAGAAAAACGCCCCAAATATAGATAGCGACTATTTTTATAGCCCACCATGGAATCCAGAGTATCCACCGCCTTAAAGGCCCAGGCAAAGGGAATTGACAAACCCCAGGGAGCCCCCAGCAGTAAATAAAACAGGGGGGCAATAACACCATCAGCAGTATTTTCGGCCACAGTTTCCACACTGGCTTGGATAATTTGGCTCGTTGACAAGGAGGCGGTATCCCGACCCACCAGATGGCTGAGATGGCCGCGGGCGGCGCCAAGGTCCCCCGCCTTAAGGGCTCTTCCAACTGCCAGGGCTCCATCCATAAGGGAACGGGGTGTTAGGGCTGCATAGATGAGGTACACGCTAATTAGGGGGTGGAGACCAGCCAGGTAGCCGGTCATAAGGGCCACCAGCAAGATTGTTGAACCTGCCAACCAGAACCCTGCCAGAATCTGATTTTTTACCCGCCGGGAATAAAAACCTTCCAACCCTGTAATCAGACGACCCATAAGGCGAACAGGGTGGAGGGAATATTGGGGATCTCCCAACAACAGATCTAACCCCACAGCCAGGAATAACTGGGGGATAAAGGCCATCAACATACCTCCTTTCCCTCGCCAATGATACGGTAAATGGCTTCCATATCTAAGGAAGAACGCAGTACCCGTGCTAGTTCATTATACTGGCGAGAGCGGTGGAGGGAGGAAGTGTGTTTAACCCCCTGGCCACCACCCTCCCCCAGGCTGTCCTCCGCCGGTAAATCCACCACCATATGGGGTACTAGCCCTAGGACGGGTACTTGAATGATTTCCCGCAACATGTCTAGACCACTTTGCAATAAAGATCCATCGCCGCGGAATTTATTGATGATAACCCCCTTGACCTTCTTCCTCTCCCAGGGCTGCAAAAGTTGCATTGTACCTACCAGGGCGGCAAAAACCCCTCCCCGGTCAATGTCCCCCACCAAAACCACCGGTGCATCCACCAGCTGGGCTAAACCCATGTTCACCAAATCATTTTCCCTCAGATTAATCTCCGCCGGGCTACCCGCCCCCTCAACAACTATTACATCGTATTGGGCCGCCAAACTGGCATAACTCCTTTGGACCAAGGGCCTTAGGGCTGGCTTCATCCCATGGTATTCCCGAGCGGAAAAAAACCCCTTAGAACGTCCTTCTAAATAAACCTCTGCACACTTTTCCCCAGTGGGCCGTAATAAAATGGGATTCATCTGGCATGAGGGGGGGATTCCCGCCGCCTCCGCCTGGAAAATGGTGGAAGGGGCTACTACGGTTCCATCGGCCAAAATGACCGCCCGGGACATATTTTGGGCCTTAAAGGGGGCCACCCGGTAGCCATCTTCCCTAAGTATGCGGCAGAGCCCGGCCACCAGAATACTTTTACCCACCGATGAAGCCGTACCCTGGATCATTATGCTACCCATCATTTCCTCAGCCTCCAAATTAAATCTAGTTTCTAATTGCCCCCAACCTTTAATTGTGTATGCGGCTGCCCCTTTCCCGGGCCCAGCTTAAAAAATCCCGCACCAGGCGGGGATTAGTCCAAGCCTGGGTATGGGGCCAAAACACATGTAAGCCCGGTTCATGTCGACCGCAAAGCCAAACATTACCCTTTCCCCCGGCCCGCCGGGCCCACACATTGGCACCGGCTATTTCGCCCCCCAAATAGCGGTACTCCTGGGCCCGGCCCAGGTCTGTCTCCACATAGCCAAAAGCCACCATTTTTTCCCAAGAAAAACTCCTATGCTCCAACAAACCGCACAGCGGTAACCCATCCAACTCCCGACCCACATAGGCTGCTCCCAGCCCCTCCGCCCAAAGGGGGAGGGTACTGCTGCCAATGGTAGCACACATGGCCCTATTTCGGGCCAGATCCACAGCGTAGCGCGCCGTACCACTGCCGCAGAGCAGCAGGGCCTGGACGCCCTTGGGCAATTCTCCATCCTCTAAAGGGCTAAAGGGGATTAGTTCCGCCCCCAGGGAACGCCATAGCTGAAGACTTCCTTCATCATAGGCGGAAAAAGCAGCATCCCGGGCCATGGCAACCCGCACCCTGCCCACGGGCTCAATTAAGGGCAAGTGCCCTTTTAGGGGGCTAGCAGTCATACTCCCTAACTTTTCCAGATCGATATGCTGGGCAGCAATATTTGCCAGTCGGGTGAGCCTTTCTTGCAGAGAGGGGCAATGCAGGGGCGGCCTTAAACCCAGCTCTTGGCTTTCCAAGGCCAAATCTGGAACCTCAGGCAGCCAGCCCAACACCGGCAGGCCAACCCTTTTTTCCACAGCCTCCTTAATTAGCCCGTAATGGGCGGCACTACTGAGGCGGTTAACAATTACACCCCCCATATTTAGACGGGGGTCCAGGTCGCGAAAACCCTTGACCACCGCTGCTACCGAAAGGGCCATGCCCCGCCCATCCACCAGCAGCACCACGGGACTATCCGTAAGTCTAGCCACATGGGCACTGCTTGCCACATCGCTTGCACCCAGGCCATCGTAGAGACCCATTACACCTTCAATAATGGCCAAGCCCCCCGGTGGAATACTGCTCCCCAGCAGGGCCCGTAAAACTGGGGGTTCCAATAGCCAGCCATCCAAATTATAGGAGGGTACCCCAGCTGCCGCAGCATGCCACAGGGGATCGATGTAGTCGGGCCCAACTTTAAAGGGGGCCAGCTTAATCCCCCGTTCCTTGTAGGCCCGGAGAAGGGCCAGGGTTAGGGTGGTTTTCCCGGCACCACTGGAGCAAGCCGTTAGGAGAAAACGGGACTTGGTCATTTTTCCCTTCCACCTCAATTCATTCATTTAAAATTGCCCGGGCAAAGGCAATAGCCTCTTCCACCGAGTGGCCCCTTTCCGGGGGCCGCTTGATGAGAATTACAGTCACGCCCAAGTTCTTTGCTGCCGCCACCTTTTCCGCAAAACCACCGGCACGGCCACCATCCTTAGTAACCAAAAAGCCAGCTCCGGTTTGTTCCAGTTGGGCCTCATTCATTTTGCGGGAAAAGGGGCCCTGCATGGCAATAATATTGGCCGGCAAATACCCCAGATTTTCGCATCCCTGTAGCACTTCGGCTGTGGGCAAGACCCTTACATAGAGCCGTTCTTGGTAGCGGGGTATACGGGTGAAAACGGCCAACTCCTTACTGCCGGTGGTAATTAGGGCCTTCCCCTCCCGGGGGGCCAGATAGGCTGCTGCTTCGGAGCAATTAGCCACCTCTTCCACCCCTTTCACCCTGGACCTTTCCCTTAGTACCCGCCTATAGGGGATCCCCATCCTCTGGGCCACCCTCCTAACATTGTCACTGACTTCAAGGGCATAGGAATGGGTGGCATCCAAGATGCACTCTACCTTTTTCCTACTTATCAAACCTTCCATGTCTTTCTGTTCCAAGGGTCCCGCCCTAACCTCTAATCCCGGCCTATTGCCGGCCAAAATGGCCCCATAGCGGGTGGTGGTGGTATAAATGATTGGAAGCCCACTGGATATCAATTGCCGCCCTTCGCTGGTACCCCCCAAAACCCATACCCGCCTCATGGCAATTCCCGATAGCCACGGCTTGTGACCATCCGCCCCTTCAACAACCTTGTGGAGGAATTACCGATAATTACGGTGGTAAACATATCCACCTTTTCCCGGGCCATTCTTCCCAAGTCAATAATCCGGTATTCTTCCCCCACCCTACCCGCCTTTCGCACCCAACCGGCGGGGGTAGAGGCCGGGCGGTGGGTGAGAAGGATATCACAGGCTTTTTTTAAATGGCCCAAGCGCTTACTACTGCTTGGATTATATAAAACCACTACCAGGTCCGCCTCCCCAGCGGCTTCTAGCCGTTTTTCAATCAACTGCCAAGGTGTAAGTAAGTCACTCAGGCTCAGCACAACAAAGTCATTCATCAGCGGTGCACCAAGTAAGGCAGCGGCACTGCAGGCGGCAGTTACGCCGGGAATGATTTCCACATCGACATCGGCCTCACCACAGACCTCCATTAGCACCCCCGCCATACCATATACACCGGCATCACCACTGGAGACCAGGGCCACATCGTAGCCTTCTTGGGCTAGGGCATAGGCTTTGCGGCACCGTTCCACTTCCCTTTGCATGGGGGTTGACAACAGCTTCTTGTGGGGAAAGTAATCCCGTATTAAGTCTAAGTAACCACTGTAACCAATTATAACCTGACAACGTTTTAGGACCTGAAAAGCCCTTTTTGTCATTTCCGTCCGGCCCCCAGGGCCTAGACCAACCACATAAATCATCCTTTTCCTTCCTTTCTATCCCGCCGGGGCAGGGTATATCCTTCTCCTTTGGCCAAGGCCAGGGTAATACCAGGAAAAAGGGTTTTTCCCCGGATGAGCCTACCCCCGCTGGCCCTTACTGCAGCCCGCTCGCATACATTATCCACCCCCGTAATATTCAAAACCCGCTCAGACGGGGTGAAGTTGCCCTTGGTCCTGCTCAGTTCTTCAGCACTAAAGGTAATTAAGGGTAGCCCCAAAATTCTGCAAGAAGCAATTAGGCCCGGCTCATTGCCTTTTATATCGATGGTGGCCACAGCCTTTAAGGATAATGGTGAAACCCCACAGCGGGCCAAAAACTCATCTATTGTCCGAAGCAATACCTGGGTATCCACACCCCGCCTGCAGCCAACTCCCAGCACCAATACCTGGGGACGGAGCCAGAGGGTAATGGGAAAAGGAGGATCTACTATCTTTTCCGTTATTGCCACCCCCACCCTTTCCCCCTCCAGGACCGCAGCTGACACGTCCTTTACTGCATCTATATTTTCCAGGGCACAGTTATGATCCCGGGCCCAAACATCCACTGCAGGTACATTGTTGATATCCGTAGCAGTGGTTAGCACCACCTGTCCGCCGGTCAAACTGGCAATATGCTTCGCCAATCGATTGGCACCGCCCAAGTGCCCCGACAGCAAAGGAATAACATTACGACCCTGCTCATCAAGTACCACCACTGCGGGGTCAGAGCCCTTGTCACCCACCAGGGGGGCTATGGCCCGCACGGCTATGCCACAGGCAGAAATAAATACCAAAGCCGAGGATCTGCTAAACCATTGTCGCGCCCATTGACCTACACTAATTGTTAGGGGTAGCAGAGCCTCATATTGGCAGTATTTTGCCGGTGCAAAGGCCCGGGCCTTTAGTGTTTTAGCCAACCTGGCCGCCAGAAGGGCCCCCCTACGTGTAAAAGCCACCATGACAAGATTCATGGCGCTGGGCGGAAACTATGGGTAAAATCCGCCGCATACAGGCGGGACAGCTCATAGTTATCCCCCAGGCAGTTGCCCACCACCACCAAGGCAGTGGAGTTAATATTAGCCTCCTGCCCCAATTGGGGCAAGGTTTCTATGGTGCCCCTCACAACCTTCTCCTCGGGCCATGATGCTTTATAGACCAGTGCCGCCGGTGTTTCCGCTGGATACCCCCCTTCCTCCAACCTAAGGCATAGCTCCGAGAGCATATTACTACTTAAAAAGAACACCATGCTGGCACCGTGGGCGGCCAGGGAATTGACCTCTTCCCCCACAGGTACTGGGGTGCGCCCTGCAAGGCGTGTTAAAATTACAGTCTGGGATACCCCCGGAACTGTATATTCTATTCCCAGGGCCGCCGCCACAGCACCTAGGGAACTCACTCCCGGCACCACTTCAAAGGGCAAACCCAATTTCGCCAAGGCATCCATTTGCTCTCGAATGGCCCCATACAAAGAAGGATCACCACTATGGAGCCGTATCACAGTTCGTCCCGACCCCTGGGCCCGGTGGAGTATCTCCACCACCTCCTCTAGGGTTAGGCCAGCGCTGTTGTAGAGCTGACAACCACTGGGGGTCTCCTTTAAAAGAAGTGGGTTTATTAGTGAACCGGCATAGACCACTGTATGGGCCCGGCGCAGTAACTCCCGACCCCTTACGGTAATAAGATCCGGAGCCCCTGGGCCAGCACCAAGAAAATAAATCACCCCTAGCTCCCCCCTTGTTTTACAATCATGGTGGAAAAATAAGATTGGGGTTTTTCCTTATTCCGGGGAATTATTACCCGTTCCCGGGGTAAACCGCAATTTTCCACTAACACCGCCCTGTCCAGGCGTGTACCAAGCATTTGACATAAAGGATCAAAATGGCGTCCCACCTTCATAATCACCAAATTGCCGCGGGGCAGTGGCTCTGTTACATAAGGAGCCGGCAATATTGTCACTTCTTCGGCTCCCTCTGCCAAAGAAACCTGGGCCCGGGCCGCTACGGCACAAAAGGAAGGCACTCCCGGTACTGTTTGTGTTGGGTACCCAGCCTGCTGTGCCCTGCGCCGTAAATAGATGAAGCTGGAGTATAAAGATGGATCACCCAAGGTCAAATAGGCCACGGAAACCCCCCTTTCCAATTGGCAACGGATCCTTTTGAAGGCTGCATCGTAATAACTCTCCAGTTCCTTTTTATCCGTCAGCATAGGCATATTCAAGTATAAAATAGATTTTCCCACCAGGTAGTCGGCGGCAATATTTAGGGCCATCTGGTTTTTACCATTGGTAAGCGGTAAGGCAACAACGGCCACTTCCCGCAAAATACGCACCGCCTTCAATGTCATCAATTCAGGATCCCCTGGTCCCAGACCCACGCCAAATAGCTTTCCCGTCATTTCATACCTCACCCCCAGTCCTGGCCCTCACCAAGGTCACCGGGTTCTGAGCAGCCATTATATACTCCCCACCTACTTTCTTACCCCGGCTAACGGCCAGCTGCACAATATCTAAATCAGTAAAGGCAGGATACTTTAAAAGAGAAATCGCCTTGGCCGCTGTAGTTAGGGTAACACTGGAAATTAGTACCGTAATTCCCCTTCCCCGCTTCCGGATATGGCCTACAATGTCAGCCAGTTTACCGCCGCTGCCACCGACGAAAACATGGCTGGGAGTGGGTAGCCCCGCCAAAACTGCTGGGGCGGTACCTTCTTTAATTTGCAAATTCTGGAGGGCAAACCGCTCCTTATTGCGCCTGATCAAGTCCAGTGCTTCCCCATCCCGTTCAACACTATATACTTCAACTCCGGGGCACAGACGGGCACATTCCACTGATATTGACCCCGTGCCAGCCCCCACATCCCAAACAAGGGCCCTTGGTGTTAATTGGAGCTTACAGAGAATCAGCCAACGCACTTCCTCCTTAGTCATGGGAATATGGCTGCGGTGAAACTGATCATCGGTAAGACCCGGGGCTAGGGCTTGTAATTTTGCCTCTGGGTTGAAGATCCTAACCACACTTAGGGGAGCAAAATTTTTCCCAGTTAATTCAGCGGGTTTGCCCCTGCTGAGACATTCATCCGGATATGATAAATGCTCCCCTACGGCCACCTGGACCCCGGCCAGATCGTGGGATAGGAGGGCTCGACAGGCCCAGGCCGGATTATGCTCCTTGTCACAGAGAAGGATAGTAGTGGGATGCTTTCTAACGGTGGCAGATAGTATAGCCGGGGTCAAGGGTCGGCCATGGCCACTTAATATTTTGGCCCCTTCCCAGCTTTCACCCAAGGAGGCACAGAGAGCCTGTACCGAGCTAACCCCCGGGATAACCCTCAGGGGAACAGCCGGGAATCGCTCTTTCAAAAGGGGCAATAGACTAAACAGACCCGGGTCACCCGACACCACCAGGGCAACATTACCCCGCCCAAGATGTTTTTCTATTTTGCCAAAGGTATCTTCAATTTCTCCTAGTATTAAAAATCTTCCATGGGGCACTAAACCCCTATGGCGGGCTGCGACCACCACAAGATCAGCATTTTTTATAGCTGCTTGTGCCCTGGGTGTTAAAAAATCCCCACTCCCTGGCCCTACCCCCACCACCAACAGTTCAGACATCCCCCTTCACCTCCGCGGCTACGCCTTCAGTATTGCTGCTGTGCCCCAGAATCCGTCCACCATTGTCGATAAAGGCTACTGCCACCTCCAATTCACCCCCGGCCCTTATTTGGCAGCGGTTGGCGGCTGCCTCAGCCAAGTGGTGCCAAATGGCAGTCAATTTGTTGGCGGCGATAATTTCCATGGCCCCCTCTGTGGTCCTAGCCCCGTAAATTTCCTTTAAAACCCCAGGCGGCGCCCCCATAAGGGCAGCAAAGGCGCAAAGGGTTTCCATCCGGGCGTCGGCAACCTGGCTATGGGTTTGGAAAATACCAGCCGCCAGCTTCACCAGTTTTCCCGGGTGCCCCCCCATTAGGACGCTATTAAAGCCCAATTTGGTGGCCTTTTCCAGGGCAAAGCCCACATAATTGGACATCTGCACCATTGTCGCCGGCGGGAGGCGAAAGGCAGCCGTTAGGGATCTCTCCCCACTGGCCCCAAAAACCAAGGCCAGGGCCCTTTGGCCTTGTTCCTTCTTTACCGCCATTTCCAAGGCGATACTTTCCTTAATGGCCTCGTTGCTCATGGGCCGCACAAAGCCTGTGGTACCCAAGATGGACAGACCGCCTACTATTCCCAGTCTGGGATTAAATGTGCCTTTCGCCCTTTCCCTGCCGCCGGGAATAGATATGCGGACATGGGCCCCCCGGGATGCTATAATTTGGCGAACTTCCCTTTTGATCATTTGCCGGGGGATAGGATTGATAGCCGGCTCCCCCGGGGGAATTTTTAATCCCGGCAGGGTTACCTTACCAACCCCCTCTCCGCCGAAAAATTGGATAGGTCCAGGTTCAGCCGCAAGTTTTAGTTCCACCACAATCATCATACCGGTGGTTACATCGGGGTCGTCACCTCCATCCTTAATTACAGCACAAATGCCTTCTCCCAGATGGCTAACGGGTAAAAGTAGGCTTCGACCCACTGGGGTGGCAATCCTTACCTTGGGGGGGCGGGTCCCCGTTAGCAATTGTAGGGCCGCTGCCTTGGCTGCCGCTGCAGCACAGGAGCCGGTGGTATAACCCTCCCTTAATCTAGTCATGGCCAGAATTTATAGAGTATAAGAGGGCGTTGATAATGGCAGCAGCCACCGGCGAACCGCCCTTTCGCCCCCGGGCTACTATTTGTGGCACCGCCAGCCCCATTATCCTCTCCTTAGCCTCCACCACATTGACAAAACCAACGGGCACAGCCACCACCAAGGCCGGCCGAGCCACCCCCTGGGCTATCAGTTCACATAGGCGTAACAAGGCCGTAGGTGCATTGCCAATGGCGTAAATTCCCTTGGGGTCCTCCCTAACGGCCTTCTCCATGGCAACAGCTGCCCGGGTTATTCCCCTATTTTTTGCTTCTATAGCCACCCCTTTTTCCGCCATATGGCACACCACCCGACCCCCGTGCCGGAACAGGTGCCCTTTATTAATCCCGGCCGCCACCATATTGGTATCCGCAATGATATTGGTACCGCGGACGATGGCTTCCCGACCGGCCCTTAGCGCATTGGCGGAAAAGTATAATGTGTGGGCATAAGTAAAATCAGCAGTGGTGTGAATTACCCTTTGCACTACCGGTGAACACTCCGGTGGGCAAGCAATACCCTTCAATTCCCGCCGGATAATTTCCATACTCTGCTCTTCTATTGCCTCCGGGGCCCTTTGTTCCCACATCTTTATTGAACCTCCCATCTATTCTAGATGCCAAGCAAAAATTGTTACCAAACATTCCCCAGGTTAGATGGGGCCAAATGCCTAACTCCACCAGTGTCTGCTTTGTTTAAAAAGTAGATAGAGAAAGAAGGGAACGCCGATGAGGGAAGTAATAATTCCCACCGGTATTTCCGTGGGGCTAATCAAGGTACGAGAAAGTGTGTCGGCACCCAGAAGGAGTAAGGCACCCATTAAACACGAACTGGGAATGAGAAATCGGTTGTCATTGCCAATGATGATCCGACAGATGTGGGGGGCAACCAAACCGATAAAACCAATAATCCCGGTAAAGGCTACTGTGGCGCTGGCCAGGAGGGAAGCCAAAAGGGCACAATTTCTCCTTAAAAGCCTTATGTTCACTCCCAGACTAACCGCCACCTCCTCCCCGGCACTCAATGTATTAAGTTCCCAGGCATAAGATAAAAGAAGGACTGTGCAGAATATAGTTATGGGCGAAAGAAGAAAGACAACTTCCCATTTTGCTTCCCACAAGCCCCCCATCAACCACACCGTCAGTTCCCGTAACTGTTCGTGGGAGGAAATGTATTTTAGTAAAGAAACGCCGGCGGAAAAGAGATAACCCAGGGCTACCCCGGATAGTACCAATGTTTCTGGGGCGGCCCCCTTTAGGGAACTCACCCCATAGATGAGTAACATGGTTAAAAAACCAAAGAAAAAAGAATTGGCAATTATAATATAGATGCCGGAGACACCCAGTCCGGAGAGAAGATTTGTTCCCCAAACTACTGCCAGGGCAGCACCAAAGGAGGAACCCGCCGAAATACCCAGAATATAGGGATCCGCCAGGGGGTTACGCAAAACCCCCTGCATAACCGCTCCCGAACCCGCTAGGCTAATTCCCGCCAGTACCGCCAGAAAAATTCTGGGGAGGCGGAGATCCAAGACAATTGTTGCTGCCAATTGGGAGTACTCCCCCCCAAGGGGGGAGGCGATGGTACCGACTAGGACCTGAAAAACTTCCCTATAGCCTATATTGGCACTACCAATAACAATTGCCGTCAACATACTGAAGATGAGGAGCAGTAGAAGACCAAGGACAAATTTCTTTTTGCTACCAATTAGCTGTGGGTATAGGGTTTCCGAAGAAGGGGCGACATTTGCCAATGGGTCAGTTGTCTTCATAACATATTCCCCCACATATTTCTTATAAACTTAGGGATATACATAAACCTCGTCTAGTTCCATATTGTAGAAGGTACTTAATAGCTCCCTGTGCACCTCTTCCGGATCAATATCGGAGAAAAGTTCCGGTTGTATCCATTTGGCAAGGTAGAGGGTGCCAATTACCGACCGGATACCTGAGCTAATATCCCAGGACATAAGATAAACCCTTTCATCCCGGACTGCCTTTGTTTTGCTCAAGCCGGTCCGATTAAGCACCTCCTGGTATAGCTCCTCCAACTGCTCCGGTGAATCCCCCCTGGAACTCATGCGTATGATAATGTCTGGATCCTTCTCCGCTATCCACTCCGGCGCCAGGGTGGGGCTGCGCACCGGCTCATCGGCCGCCATATTCCTACCCCCGGCAAGGCTCATCCTGTAATGGGCCGGGCCGCTGGAGTTGGTGCTGTAGTAGGGCTTATTCCATTCATAATATATCAAAGGTTTATCTTCCTCTGCTAGCTGTGCCGTCCGTTCTTCAATCAAGGCAAAATATCCCTCATAGTAGTCAATAAGTTGCTGGGCCCGCTCCTTTTTCCCCAAAACCTCCCCTAGGCCGGCGACCATGTTGGGCAATCCTTCAACATCAGATGTGATATATATTAAACAGGGTATACCGGCAGCAAGTAACCGCTCCCGTAGATCATCTTTGAACATGCTGTCCGCAACAACCAAATCCGGCTGACTTTCAATAATCAGCTCCATATTGGGTTTGTTGGATGAATCTGCAACCACCTGTATCTCCTCCAGGGCTGCGGGAAATACAGATGGGGCACTCCTACCTATTATTGTTTCTAATCCGCCAAGGGCGCAGATAACCTCTGAGGCACCGGGATTGATGGAGATAATCCTTGCCACCGGACAGGCTACCTCCACTTCATTACCCTTACCATCGGTAATAACAACCACTTCTTTTTCAGATTCCCTTCTTTCCTCGGTATCTACTCCGGAACCACAGCCAGCAACAATGAGGCAACAGGAAAGGAAAAAAACTAAACCCAAGTAAAATATTTTTTTCATTTTACTTTCCCCCCAATATTTTTTTGCAAAAACAGAATGGAACCTAGATAGATACCGGCAGTGAACTTTCCCCTTGCACCCCATCCACCGGCCGCCGTTCCAAGTAGGCCGTAATATCCCCTTCCCATGACAAGGAACGCAGGGGAACTACCTGAACACCCAGGCTATTATGGGCAACATCGGCCACCACCCCGTAAACAGCCCTAAGGTTGGCCGGATTAAGCACTGCCGCAGGTTCACCGGCAGCAAAAACTCGGCCCTCATTAATGAGCACCAGTTTCTCCGAAAAACGGGCCGCCAGGTTTAGATCATGCATTACCATAACAACTGTCATCCTGCCCTTTTGGGCAAGTGCCCGCAGTAGACCCAAAACCTCAAGCTGGTGTCTAATATCCAAATTGGAAATAGGCTCATCCAAAAGGAGTACCTCAGGTTCCTGGGCCAAGGCCCGGGCAATTAGAACCCTTTGCCTTTCTCCACCGCTCATTTCATTAAGATACTTTAGGGCAAATCCGTCGATCTTCATAAAGCCCAGTACCCGCTGCACAACTTCCCTATCACGGGGCCCCACCCCCCAAGAAAGATAGGGCTTTCTCCCCAGAAGGACTGCTTCGTAGACGGTTAGGGGAAATACCTCCGCCTCATCTTGAGGTACATAACCTAAAAACCTTGCCAGCTCCCGGGGCTTATAATGGGCTGCATTTTTGCCATCTAG
>CAZHHH010000060.1:13228-16018 GCA_964532085.1 uncultured Marinilabiliaceae bacterium | reverse complement strand
CAGAAATTTCATACACCGGGGAAAATGTAGGTAACTACACTCTTCCATCAACAGCCTCAAATAGCAATAGTGAAATCACTAAAAAAAGTATAACATCTGTTACATTCCCTGATCAAACGAAGACTTATGACGGAACAACCTCTGTTGCTCAAATTAGTGCAAACACTTTTACCATTAATGGAATAATATTGGGTGATGATGTTGAAGTTAATTCTTATACAGATGCTCAGTATAGTAGCAAAACTGTAGGAACACGCATAATTACTGTAGAAGGATTAACCTACAAAGGGGATGATAAAGACAATTACAATATCACAACGACAGCAACAAATAACAGTAGCAAAATTACTAAGAAAAGCGTTACAGTTACCGCTGATGCTGGACAAACAAAAATATATGACAAAGATAATAGCAACCCTGTTTCATATACATACACTCACTCAGGATTAGCGGCTGGCGACTCATTTACAGGTGCGTTATCAAGAAACTCTGGTGAAACAGCTGGTAGTTACGCAATAACAATAGGAACTTTAAAGCCTAACAACTCTGATGATTATGAAGTAACTTTTGTATCTAAAGATTTTGTTATTACTAAAAAAGAGTTGACAATAACAGGCGCAACTGCAAAAGATAAAGTATATGATGCTACCACTACAGCAACTATCGAAGGTGGTGCAATCAATGGTATAGTTGGTGACGATGTGGTAAACTTCACTGTAACAAGTGCAGAATTTCTTGATAAAAATGCTGGAACAAATAAAAATATCGCAACTACTTTTGCACTTACAGGCGGTGCAGTTATAAACAACTACACTTTAACACAGCCTAATAGTTTTAAAGCAGACATTACAAAGAGAGAACTTGAAGCTATCGGCTTTTCAATAAAAGATAGAGAGCCTGTTGTAAATGACTTTACTGCAGAAGTGGAAAATTGGGGTACTCTTCAAGTAGTACCAGTTCAAGATGCTGGTAAAGTTGCGATAAAACAAGCAGGTGTTACGGCTACTTTCCCATCAGATGCTGCAGGAGATTACACTATAATTCTTTCTGTGTTAGAACTAGAAGGTGACGAAGCAGGTAATTACACGCTAAAACAACCATCTGGCGATGCATTAAAAGCATCAATCACAACTGATGTTGCAATATTCGACTGGAGTGCACAAAATATGACAACTACATATAACGGTCAACCTTATACTGTTTCTGTTAAAGAGACTCACAACAATACAGATGCAACAATTGAGTATGATCACGGCGATGGAAATGGCTATGTAGCAACTGTACCAATTGATGCAGGAACATATTCTGTTAGAGCTACAAGTGTGGACCTTACCTATACAGGCTCACAAATTAGAACACTTACAATTAATAAAAAATCAATTCTTGCAGCTACTTTTGCCGATGGTACAAAGATTTACGATAATACAACAAACGTAAATCCACAACCTACTTTGATATTGGCAGGAATAGAAGCGCGAGACTTAGCAACGGTTACTGCAACTGGCGATGCTGCAAAATTTGACAATAAAGATGTAGGCACAAACAAAACAGTAACAATAAACAGTGTTGTACTGACTGGTACTGGAAGCAGTAACTATACAATTCCAGATGTAGCAACTAACAGCAATTGGTCAATTACAAAACTTGACTACACTACTGTGCCATTGGTTATAACATTTGCAGACCAAACAAAAGTATTTGATGGCACAACAACTGTTAAAAAGAATGGTGTTGAAGAGATACCTGCAATTTCAATATCTGGTTTTATTGCAGGAGACACTTTTTCAGCAACAGCTGGCTCTGCCTCTTATGATAATGCAAATGTTGGAACAGGCAAAACTGTAACACTATCTGGAATTACATATAGTAATAATGCTACAGATAATTACGATTTGCCTGCAACAATAACAAACAGCAATTGCGTAATCACGGAGCTTAACAGCGATGATATCAATAATTTTAGCTTATCTTTTGATCCGCAAGAAAAGGTTTATGATGGAACAAAAACTGTAAAAGACGGAAGTGGAGATCCACATATACCAACTATTACAATATCAGGACTTTTGCCTGGTTTTGATGATGTAACTGCAACTTATGCAAATACAAAAGCGGAGTATGATAACAAAAATGTTGGAGAAGGTAAAACTGTTACAATATCAGATATAGAATACTCTGGAGATGATGTTGATAACTATACACTACCAACATCTGTATCACTAGCAAATAGTAAAATTACACCTTTAACAATTGGTGATTTACCAGATTTTGAAATTATTTTTGACGGTCAAACCAAAGTTTATGACGGCACAAGAGCTGTTATAGATGGAGATGGAGATGATTATGTACCGCCACTGCAAATAAACGGATTAATTTCAGGAGATGATGTCTCTGCAACAGGTGTAAAAGCTGAATATGATACAAAAGATGTTGGCGATAACAAAGAAGTTACTGTTTCTGGAATCAGCTACACAGGTGATGATCATAATAACTACACATTACCTACATCCGCATCTCTTACAAATGGTAAAATTACACCAATAGATATTAATGATATTGATGGATTTGAAATCATATTTGACCCACAAACAAAAGTTTATGATGGAACAACAACTGTAAAAAAAGCAAATGGAGATATTTACACACCAGCATTGCAAATAAACGGATTGTTAGCATCAGACGAAGTTACTGCAACAGGTGCAGATGCTCAGTATGAAGACAAAAATGTTGGAGAAAATAAAAAAATCACTGTTACAGGAATTACCTATGGAGGTGCAAATGCGTCAAACTATA
>CAZHHH010000060.1:9334-13128 GCA_964532085.1 uncultured Marinilabiliaceae bacterium | reverse complement strand
AAAAAAATCACTGTTACAGGAATTACCTATGGAGGTGCAAATGCGTCAAACTATAATTTACCACCAGATATTTCTCTGTCAAATAGTGAAATTACTCCAATAGATATCAAGGATATTGATGGATTTGAAATCACATTTGAGCCACAAACAAAAGTTTACGATGGAACAACATCTGTTAAAAATGCAAATGGAGATATTTACACACCAGCATTGCAAATAAACGGATTGTTAGCATCAGACGAAGTTACTGCAACAGGTGCAGATGCTCAGTATGAAGACAAAAATGTTGGAGAAAATAAAAAAATCACTGTTACAGGAATTACCTATGGAGGTGCAAATGCGTCAAACTATACTTTACCAAACGTGATTTCACTTGAAAACAGTAAAATTGTTAGAAAATCAATAACAATCACTCCTACAGATGGACAAATAATAATGCACGATGATGAATATATGTATATTAATTTCACTGTTTCACCAGAGTTATTGGATAATGGAGAGGTGATAAAAGGCGAACTTCAAGGCGAATTAAGTTGGAATGAGATATTCACTTTAGGTGCGCACGAAATATTCCAAGGAACTTTAACAAATGAAAATAACCCTAATTATGATATTTCGTTTACATCATCAATAAGTTTTGAACTTGAGTCAAATATTAAAATCATTAGAAAATGGGGTTATGTACTTCTTGTTGATAATCACGAAAGTGAATTTGCATCATATCAATGGTACAAAAATGGAGTTGCATTAAGTGGTGAAACAAATCAATATTATGAAGGAGAAAACAAAACTCTATGTGGAGTATATTCTTGTGAAGTAACATACAAAAATGGCAAGAAAATTTTCTCACCTGATTATGAATATTTAGATGGATGCAATAGTTTAAAATCCATTGCAATATATCCAAACCCTGTAAATATAAATGCTGATTACAACATAATAGGAGAAGGATACAATGCAGAAAATCAAGAGTATCTGATTGAAATATTCACAATGCAAGGACAATTAATAGATAAAATAAAAACAGATAATATTGATAATGTAAAACTAAATGCTCCAACCGTAGCAGGAATCTATTTAATTAGAGTTCTTATCAACAACGAAGAGAGTGCTGTTTTTAAAATGAATGTTAAAAATTAATCTACTAAACGATATGAATAAATATATATATTCCACCATTGTTTTATTTGTCTTTGCCATATCAAGCTATGCGCAAAGCAATATGAGTTCGAAAGAAATTCAAGATTCAATAAATGTATTGTCAAATAAAAATGAGATATTGGGTAGTTCTATCATAGTAAATCAAGATTCGCTATCGAGCTACAACGCAGAGTCACAAAAATTAAAGAACAAAGCATCTGAACTCTCGAGTTTTAATTATGACACTGATAAATCAATATTCTCATTTTATATAGGAGGTGGATTAGCACCTTTTAGATATAGTCCTGATTTTGGAAAAAAGAAGAATGAATTTGGCTATACGTTTGGTTTAAGTTATAGCTACTTTTTTAATTATAATAATGGAATTAGAATAGATGCATCTCTAAACAGATTTGGAAGTTCTCTATTTATAGATAATTTAGAGACCTCTACCCTATCAGTTGACGGTGATACAGATAATGATGGCACACCAGATGAGTTTAATCTATTAACAAAATATGATGGGCTAACTGAAAAGCAGAATGCTCTTTTAATAGGAACTACGATTCAATATAGCTATCGTCAAGATTTAACGGATAAGTGGAATTTTATCGGTAGCATAGGTCCAAAGATAGAATTTGTTACAAAAAGTGAATCCTATGTTTCTGAGGGAAGTTACACAACCAGAGGACATTATCCACAATATGGTGAAGAGACAATTTTGCCTGTAGGGCCAGGATTTGGAGTCTACACCCCTGAAAACAAAGAGAAGAATCAATTAGGAGTTGGAGTTTCTCTCCTTACAAATTTTGATTTTGAATATCAACTAAACAAAGGGTTTGCAATATATACTGGCCCATATTTTGAGTATCAATTAAATAGCAAAAAAACAAGTGATAAATCCTCATTGGTAAGCTATGAAGTAAGTTCGCCTACCAATGCAGAGAGCGCCTATAACACTGTTTTAAATTCAAATGCTATCTCTAATTATAACAGATATGCGGTTGGAATTAGAGTAGGTATTAATTTCGATGTAGGACGACATAAAAATCACAAAAAAGCTAATAAAATCAATAGTTATATGCAGTCAGCTAATGATTTAGACAGTTATAGTGATTTATTTAAAAATGCTATAAATGGAGAAAAAAGTGACTCTTTACAAAATGCAAATCGTATAGCAGAGCTACAACGCCTACTTGCACAACAACTTGAAAAAGAACGTCAAGATAGCATTAGTGAAGCACTTAGAAAAGCAGAACTTGCTAGATTAGCCGAAGAGCAAAGAATAAAAGATAGTATTGAGAATGCTAAAAATGTTGGTGTGATTATGGATATCAGAACCAAACAGCTAACAGAAGATGATTTAAAAGTTCTTACACTTCCGCTAGTATTTGAATTTGGTACGGCTGAACTAACAGCACAATCAGAAGAGAATGCCAATAAAATGTCTGAAGTACTTGGAAAATATCCGACACTTAAATTCCAAGTGACGGGGCACACCTGTGATATCGGTTCAGATGAGGCAAATATTATAATTGGATTTAGACGAGCAAACGCTATAAAATCAGCATTTGAAAAAGGAGGAACTGCAGGCGAAAATATAAAAACATATTCGCGCGGTAAAGCGGAACCACTTGTTCCAAATATAAACGAAGATAACAGACGAAGAAACAGACGTGTGGTAGTAGTTATAGAGGATTAGGGAAAAACAATGTTCAATAAATAGGGGTGTTCAGCGACGCTGAACACCCCTATTTATTGAACAAGCTCTAGTTGATAAATCAAATTGTCCATTAAAAGAAAACGAAGTTCATATAACAAAAAAGAGTTATCCAAAAAGAAAATTTAAAAATACAACGTATAACCCCTAAATCCCCTAAAGGGGACTTTTAGACCTGTTATCAACTTGCAACCCAATGGTTACTAGCCCTCCTTACCGTGTCTCGTCGCAGGCGAGAGGGGGTTGAAAATTTAAAAATTAGTTGTTTAGAGTTTAGCAATTAAGAAAACAATGTTCTGATTTGCAATATTGAACTCTATTTCCTTTTAATAGCCTATTTGGGATTATTATATCAAAATCCACTATTGTCCGATAAAAAATTACAAAGTTAAAAAGATGAGATTTAGCTATGCTGAACTTCGTTTCTCACTACGTTCCATCGCTTTTAACGAGACACGGCGAAATGACAATCAGAATCCTGCAAAACACAATGTCATTCTGAGCGAAGCGAAGAATCTGAAAATTTTAATCGGACAACAGTAATCAAAACCTAAACATCAACTGAACCATATAATGACGTGGTGCCATTGGGTAATAGTAAGCCCAAGTTTGCTCAACCCCGTTTTCATCATACCAATTACCACCATAAGCATTTACTTCATAAACACCATTGAACAGATTGTTGATTAACCCTGATAACTCAACTTTTTTAGCCCAACGTGGTGAAATAAAATATGATACTTTTAAATCATTTATAAAATATGATGGTAGCTTCCTTTCATCACTTGAAGTGTTGTCAAAATATTGCGAACCAACATATTTACTACTTAATGAAATAGCCAATGGTTTCATAGGATTAAGAGTAATTGCACTACCCAAAATTACATTTGGAGAGTAAGCAATGTCTGTTTTTCCTAAATCTTTCACAACCTCA
>CAZHHH010000060.1:4465-9234 GCA_964532085.1 uncultured Marinilabiliaceae bacterium | reverse complement strand
TTGTTGAAGTTTCTATATAATTTTGAATTTTATTTTGGCTAAAAGTGGCACTTCCATCCCAGCGTACATAATCTATTGGTTGCCACGCCCATTCAAACTCAACTCCTGTGCGATAACTATCTTTTACATTTGTCATAATATCACGACCAGTATTACTTTTTTCGCCTGTTGGTACTAACTGGTCATTATATAACATATAAAAGAAGTTTGTTTTTATAGTGAAAACATTCGATTGATAATTTGCACCAAACTCCCAATCATATAATGTCTCTGGCTTTGGAGTAGATGCAGGGTCATTTTTAGCATCCTTAAAATTTGTACGTGTTGGTTCACGATTTGCAACTCCAAAAGATAAGTAAGAACTTATATTATCTGTCAAATCAACAAAAACACCAGCTTTTGGATTAAAAAAATCATAATTATGCTTCTGATTAAAACCTACTAAATCATCATCAACACCCTCCATAGTGTAGTCGATACCACGATATTGCATATCAAGCAAGAACCCCATTTTCCCTAAATCGAAAGTAGCTTTTGCAAATGCATTATAATCATCTTTGATACCAATATTTTCATACCATCGATATCCTTTATCCATATTAGAAGCCAATTGAGCCCAAATTATTTCACCCCAATGGTCGCCCTCATATCTACTCCAACCTCCACCAACAGATATTTTTAACAATTTAGAAATATCATAATTTGCAGATAAAATTCCACCATAAAAGTCATTTCCCATCCACTTTTGGCGGATTATATCTGTTCTAGAAAACAGTTTATCACCCATAATTACATTGGGCAAACCATAAGATGAAAATTTAGCATCTTGTTTATACTGTTCATAAAAACCATCACCACGTGTATAGTGCAAACCAGCTGTAACATTCAAATTCTTATTAACAGCATAGCTATATGATGCTTGATAGTGTGTTTGAATATAATTATCTGTTTCATCTTTATGATAGAGAGTATTTTCAAGGCTATCGACATAAGCACCAGCAGGGTTATATCTTCTATCAGTTTTTAAAACATCTTTTGGAATGCCCTCCCAACTTATACCAGTTCTCTGGTCACCGTGAATAATATTTAATTTTAGCAAACTATTATCAAAATGCAGTGTCCCGCCAAGATACATAGATTGATGGTCAGCAAAAGCATTGCGCACATATCCATCAGTTTGTAAATTTGAATATCTTGCCTCCACAGAAAAACGGTCATTGAGCAATCCAGTACTCATTTTTACAGAATTTTTCATTGTATTATAACTTCCTACAGAGTTAGTTATTTCTGCATAAGGTATAGAATTATCCCCACCACTTCTGAAATTCACAGTTGCACCAAAAGCCGCCGAACCGTTGGTAGAAGTTCCAACACCACGCTGAATTTGTGCTTCATTAACGGAATTTGCAAAGTCAGGCATATTTGCCCAATAAACACCCTGACCTTCAGAGTCATTTAGTGGTACACCATTCACGGTTATATTAATTCTTGTTGGATCAGAACCTCTAATTCTAAACGAAGTATTTCCAAATCCTAAACCAGATTCAGAAACTGCAACAACAGATGGCGAAAGTTGTAACAGAAATGGCAAATCATTGTTTACACTACTTTCTCTTATCTCATCACCTGAAATATTGGTATGTGCAATAGGTGATTTCTGTCCTGCACGATATGCGCTAACAACTACCTCATCAGTGAGTTGAGAATCTAATCTCAAATTAAAATCTTTAGTGATATCACTTTTAACATTTATCTTTTGCTGTTCAGATTTATATCCAATAAACGATACAGCAATAAGGTGATTACCATTCTCCACCTTATCAAAACTATATGAACCATTGACATTGGTAACTGAAACTCGAACATTATCAATTACCACAGATGCGCCAGCCATTGGTTCACCATTTTCATCAAATACCTTTCCACTAACGGAAAATTGTGCATTCAACATCATAGATGAAATTGCAATCATCCATACAAACAATAAAAATCTCTTCATTTTTAAGCAGTTTAAAAAATTAATAATTAATAAAAAACTGCAACGAGGATTTACTTAGGAGATATACTTTCCCTTATCAGCATTACCTGACTAGGTTCAGAGGGTATGATCTCAGCCTGATTCGGCACCCCATTGTAAACAGTTATAAAATATTGTGGAATTTATACATCCCTTATCAGCATTACCTGATTAGGTTCTAAGGGTATAATCTCAGCCTTGTAGTATAAAGCACCCCACAGCCGACAAACATAGCTGTTTTTTATTTAAAAACAAAAAAATGTTTTTTTAGGATAAACGTGTTGAAAATTGTCATAACATTCATTTTCGGTTGCCCACGTAGGGCGCCCCTATGTGGGCGACCGAAAATAATTATTAAATTCAATTAAAAATCATATATTTGTCATTCTAAAAAATTCCTGCCCGGTAAACTAACTATTTATACAAAAAACAAATAAAATGAGAAAGGCAACAGGGAAAAAACGTAATTTTGTTGATTCATTTTTAAACATTCTTGAAAAGGGAGGTAACGCTTTACCGCATCCAGCAACACTTTTTGCTCTTTTTGCTCTTTCTGTATTACTGCTTTCTGTTGTAGGTTATTGGCTTAACTGGCAAGCTGTTCATCCTGCAACAGGTGAGACAATCCAGACTATAAATTTGCTATCAAAAGATGGTTTATACAAAATCATTGTAGAGATGGTTAGCAACTTTACCGATTTTGCTCCATTAGGAATTGTACTAGTTGCTATGATTGGAATTGGCTTGGCTGAAACCAGTGGTTTGATTGGTGCATTAATCCGTATATTAGTTTTATCATCACCAAAAAAGATATTGACATTTGTTATTGTTTTTGCGGGGATACTTTCAAACCTTGCTAGCGATATTGGTTATGTTCTGCTAATTCCGTTAGGTGGTGTAATATTCCACGCAATGGGTCGTCATCCTTTTGTGGGAATGGCAGCTGCATTTGCTGGAGTTTCAGGCGGATTTAGTGCAAATTTAGTCATCGGCACAATTGACCCACTTTTGGCAGGATTATCAGAAGAGGCGGCTCATATTTTAGACCCATCATATAGCGTAAATCCAACAGCCAACTACTATTTTATGGCTGCATCAACTTTTCTGATAGCGTTTTTAGGTACTTGGGTAACAGAAAAAATTGTTGCTCCACGATTTGGCGATTATAAAGGTAGTGTAGAATCTGAAGCTATTGAACCACTTTCGCCCATCGAGAAAAAGGGACTTTTTTGGAGTATGATGGTTTTCTTAGTTTGGGCAATCTTAATAACCATCGGACTTTGGAGTAAAGACGGTATCTTGAGAGGACCAAATGGTGGTTTACTTTCATCTCCTGTTATTAAAGGAATTATCACATTTCTGCTATTTATTGCTGGTACAATGGGTATCGTTTATGGAGTAATTGTTGGTAGATTTAAAAATGATGCTGATGTAGCCAATGATATGGCAGACAGCCTCAAGACAATGGCTTCATATATAGTTCTGGTATTTTTTGCTGCTCAATTTGTAGCATATTTCAAATGGAGTAATTTGGGTATAATAATGGCCGTTAAAGGTGCAGAAGCCTTGATAAGTGCAAACCTAGGACTTATTCCTCTAATAATTTTATTTATAATTTTGGCTGCAACCGTCAATATGGTTATGGGAAGTGCCTCTGCAAAATGGGCAATTATGGCTCCTATTTTCATACCAATATTTATGCTTTTAGGATATTCTCCAGAACTTTCGCAAGCTGTATATCGTGTTGGCGACTCTGTCACAAATATAATTTCTCCAATGATGAGTTATTTTGCATTGATAATTGCATATTTTCAAAAATATGAGCGCAATGCAGGAATGGGAACAATTATTTCAACTATGTTCCCTTATTCTGTTATCTTTTTTATTGGTTGGAGTATATTCCTAATAGCTTGGATTTTATTAGAAATTCCGTTAGGACCAGGTGCAGGATTGTTCTACAGCTTGCCTTAACGCTCATCTTTAAAGACAAAGCTTTCGTGCAATATTTTGCCACCAAGCCACTCTTGAAATGCATCGGGATTTTCAAAAATAGCTTTCATTATCCACTCTAATGGGGCTTCTTTTGAGAATAATGACTTTTTCTCTAACCCAAATACAAAACCATAATTCAAGTTTTTGCCTGCATCCATTATGAATCCAAAAAGAGGCATATCTCGCTCACGTTTCACTGGATTATGGTATTTATCTATACACGCTTTTTCACTTCGCGAAAGATATATTCTACAAGCCAATGGACGTACAGGATATATAGAACATTTATTATTCATCAAAAATGGACAAGCGTGAGTTATTTTTATAGTTTCATCATAATCTAATCCCTCTGTTTTTTCATATTTCGCATAAGTCTTCCTCCTCACCTCATCAATCTCATCAGGAGTAAAATTTTTATGCATATATTCATTAATAACTAACAGTTCGTGTGTTAATGCAAAAACTGGTTGAAAACAACACCACGAACACCCAGCTTTACAGTCAACCGGAATATTTTCTCTCTTGCAGTTATCAACAAAGGAGTTTGTTAAAGCATCAATTTGATTAAATAATATCTCTAAATGTTCTGTGAATTCTTCTTTGGTAGGATTGTCAGGAACCTCAAAAGCGACATCAAAACCATCGTGGATAAATATCTGTTCCCAATCTATTTTCTTCTCTTCACTCATCTTATTTCAATAACGTAAATATCAATGTGAAATATAGCTATTTTATTTGAGAAAAAGGAATCTGCGGATAG
>CAZHHH010000060.1:0-4365 GCA_964532085.1 uncultured Marinilabiliaceae bacterium | reverse complement strand
AATATAGTTGAGAGATGAAAGTTGAAAGTTGGGTCTCGCCCAATCTCGTCGCAGGCGAGGATGATGTAGAATCGTCCCTATGCCATGCCTAGCCGAAGGCAAGGTGGCGACCGATATCGTTTAAAAGAAATTGAACTATAACGTAGAGCCAACCTATTTTTTAATTTTTCCAAAAAATGGATGTAAACAAAATTATAACAGTTGATAGCTCCAACCTACCAGCAATCATCAATATAGAAAGTGTTATTTTTCCAGCATTATGAATTTCTGAATACCCAGCTTCTGGACCAACTAACCCAATACCAGGACCAACTCCGCCCATATTTGCAGCAACAGCACCTACTGATGTCAATAAATCTTCTCCTAGAAAAATTAAAATAATTGACCCAACAATAAATGTGAGCATATAAAGCACTAAAAATGAGATAATGCTATTTACTTTATCATCATCTAAGGCTTCGCCATTAATTTTAAGTAGCGACACACTATTAGGATGTAACATTTTCTTAAAATGAACAACTACATTTTTGAAATTTACAATATGCCTGATGACTTTCACCCCACCGCCAGTGCTACCAACTGATGCACCAACAAACATTAACAGAAATAACACACTCCAAGATGCCAGTGGCCAATCCAAATAGTTTGTAGTAGTGAAACCTGTGGTTGATATGATTGAAACAACCTGAAAAAGAGAATCTCGAAAAGATTTTGACAAAGAATAATCTCCATTTTTAATAAGAAAAAATCCAACAATAGATGTCGAAATTAAAATTATAGAGATATAAGTTTTCAACTCAACATTTCGAAATACTTTCTTAAAATTTCCTTTTATGAAATAGTAGTGAAGATAAAAATTTACTCCCGAAAGGAACATAAAAAATATAATAACATATTGAATATATGCAGAATATTCACCTACACTACTGTTTTTAATTGCGAAACCACCTGTAGCAATGGTGCTAAACGAATAATTTAGAGCTTCAAAAAATGTCATTCCACCTAAAAGTAGTAAAATTATTAATGCAAGTGTAAGTCCCAAATAGACTCCCCACAACCGTTTGGCAGTTCCTGCAGTTTTTGGAGCAAGTTTTTCATAGGAGATGCCAGAAGCTTCATTTTTAAACAGATTGTAACCACCAATTCGTAATAATGGCAAAATAGCAACCACCAATACAATTATTCCCATACCGCCAATCCAATGAGTCATACTGCGCCAAAAAAGAACACTGTTTGGCAATGCTTCAACGTCTGTTAAAACAGTTGAGCCAGTTGCTGTTATTCCTGAAACTGTTTCAAATAATAAATCAGGAAAGTGAGTTAATGTTCCCGTAAAAAAGTAGGGCAAAGTGCTAAAAAGCGAGATGATTACCCAAACCATAGTAACAGTAAAGTAGCTCTCTTTTAGCAAAAGCTCCTCCGAATCATCTTTTTTTGTAAACAGATAGAGAGCCAGTCCAGATATTATTGTAATCGCTGATGCCCATAAGTGAGCAAACACCGTATTTTCATTATAAACAAATGCCCAAATGATATTTAATAGCATAAATGCACCTAATATCATAAGCACCCTCCCGAAAATATTAAATATAAATCTAAAATTCATTTTGCGGATTTAGAATGTAAATATAATACTTATATGCTTCTATTTATCATCAAATATATGTTAAAGTTTACAAAGTGGTTCCACAACTAAAACCTTTATCGTAACATTGCAATATAGAAATATGCAAATTATGAATAAAAAAAACGATTATACCAACGGTCAACAAGAAATGGCAACATTGTTTAAAGCTTTAGGACATCCTGCACGCGTGGCCATTATGGAACATTTATTAAAGATTAATGCTTGTATTGTGGGCAATATAGTTGACGAGTTACCACTAGCTCAACCAACTGTCTCACAACACTTAAAAGAATTAAAAAATGCTGGATTAATCAAAGGAAGTATTGATGGAAACACAATTTGCTATTGTGTTGATGAAAAGGGAATAGAAAAACTAGAACGCTACTTTTCTAACTTCAAATCTAATTTAAAAAGAGAAGACGGCGATTGTTGTTAAGAACAAAATAATGAGAAATAAAAATAACGAAATAAAAGAAATGGTAAAGCAAAAGTACAATGAAATTGCTTTACAGGAAAGCAAAGCAGCTACTTCATCTTGTTGTAGTTCTCCTAAGCAACGCAACAAAGTCTATCACATTATGGGAGAAGACTATACAGATATGAAAGGCTATAATGCTGATGCTGACTTAGGTTTGGGCTGTGGTCTTCCCACGCAATTTGCAAAAATAAGCAAAGGCGATGTCGTTCTTGATTTAGGCAGTGGAGCAGGTAACGATTGTTTTGTTGCAAGAGTTGAAACAGGTGAAACAGGCAAAGTAATAGGTGTAGATTTTGCAGATGCAATGATAGAAAAGGCTCGTATCAATGCTGAAAAATTAGGATTTAACAATGTTGAATTTAGGCAAGGAGATATTGAACAAATACCTGTAAACTCAAATAGTATTGATGTTATTGTTAGTAATTGTGTATTAAATCTTGTCCCTAATAAATCAGCAGTGTTTTCAGAAATGTATAGAGTTTTAAAATCAGGTGGTCATTTTAGTGTGTCAGATATTGTCTTGACAGGAGATTTGCCTGATAAAATTAAAAACGCTGCTGAAATGTATGCAGGTTGTGTAGCTAGTGCAATAGACAAAAATGAATACTTAAACTACATAGAACAAGCAGGATTTGTTAATGTAACAATTCAGAAAAATAAACCAATAATAGTTCCTGACAGCATTTTGAAAGAATATCTAACTGAAGAAGAGATAAAAGAATATAATTCAAAAGAAACAGTAATTAGGAGCTTATCTATTTATGCAGAAAAATTAAAAAGCTGTTGCTCGTAACAAGAATATTATGAATACAAGAATGAAGTTTTTAGACCGTTATTTAACGGTTTGGATATTTTTAGCAATGGCCATTGGAGTTGGCTTAGGTTATCTTTTTCCTACTATTTCAACTAATATTGATAAATTTTCCATTGGCACAACCAATATTCCATTAGCGATAGGTTTAATTTTAATGATGTACCCACCATTAGCAAAAGTAGATTACACATTATTGCCAAAGGTAATGCAAGATAAAAAAGCAATTGCTATTTCATTGATTTTAAATTGGGTTATTGGAACAGTCTTAATGTTTGGTTTAGCAGTTTTGTTTTTAAGAAACGAACCCGAATATATGACTGGACTTATTTTAATAGGTCTGGCAAGATGCATTGCAATGGTTATAGTCTGGAGTGATTTAGCCAAAGCAAATCGAGAATACACAGCTTTATTAGTAGCTTTAAATAGTATTTTTCAAATTGTATCTTATAGTTTTTTCGTTTGGCTCTTTATTAATGTTCTACCCAATTACTTAGGCATAGGTAACTTTGATATAAGTGTTTCAATGCGTGATGTAACTGAGAGTGTATTGATTTATTTAGGAATACCATTTGCAGCTGGTTTTATTGGTCGGTATTTCCTAATAAAGAAAAAAGGAGAGACTTGGTATAATCATAAATTCATTCCAAAAATTTCACCTATTACCTTAATTGCACTCCTGGCAACTATCGTTTTAATGTTCAGTCTAAAAGGCAGTCAAATTATTGAATTACCATTTGATGTGGTAAAGATTGCTATACCACTTATTCTCTATTTTGTATTGATGTTTTTCATAAGTTTTTTTATTAATAATGCTATAAAAATTCCTTATGATAAAAATGCTTCAATTGCATTTACAGCAACAGGAAACAATTTTGAATTAGCCATTGCCGTAGCTATTTCGGTGTTTGGATTAAATTCTCCTCAGGCATTTACAGCAGTAATTGGACCATTGGTTGAGGTGCCTGTACTAATATTTTTAGTCAATGTAAGTTTAAAATTAAAAGAAAAAATTTATTAAAATGAAAAAGAAAATTTTAGTTTTATGCACTGGTAATAGTTGCAGAAGTCAAATTGCAGAGGGATATTTACGCCACTATGCAGGTAACAAAGCAGATGTATATAGTGCAGGAGTAGAAACTCACGGAGTAAATCCCAAAGCTATTGCAACAATGAAAGAGGACGGACTTGATATTTCAAATCATACATCCAATAACATTGAGGAGTATAAAAATATTAGCTTCGATTTTGTACTGACAGTATGCGACAACGCTAAAGAACGATGTCCCTATTTCCCAAGCAATGCCAAAATGTTTCATCACAACTTCCCAGACCCTGCAAAAGCAATAGGAACGGACGAAGAAATTAATGAACAATTCAGAAAAGTTCGAGAAGAAATAAAGAGATATAGTAAAAACTTTGTGGATGAATACATATTATAAAAAGAAT
>CAZHHH010000059.1:0-16134 GCA_964532085.1 uncultured Marinilabiliaceae bacterium | reverse complement strand
CTTAAACTTGGAGAAAAATATAGCTTAACAGGAAAAAATAATCCTTGGTATTCATTAAGATTATTCTTTGCTAGAAAACTTGTTTTTTCCAAGTGGCATACAGCTTTTGGTGGCGAATTAAGATTCGTTGTTTCTGGCGGTGCAGCACTTCAACCACGCTTGAGTCGTCTCTTTTTTGCAGCTGGTATTCCACTTCAGGAGGGATATGGATTAACTGAAACATCACCTGTTATTGCTGTAAATCATCTAAGTAAACCAAATTGTCTACGAATCGGTACTGTAGGGCCAGCTTTAGCTAATGTTGAAGTAAAAATTGATGATGAAGGAGAGATATTGGTGAAGGGTGATAGTGTGATGAAAGGTTACTATAAAGATGAAGAAGCCACAAAACAAGCTATTGATGAAGAAAGGTGGTTCCACACAGGTGACGTAGGTAGAATGGTTGATGAAAAATTTATTCAAATTACCGATAGAAAAAAGGAGATGTTTAAAACATCAAGTGGGAAATATATCGCTCCGCAATCTATTGAAAATGTTTTAAAAGAGAGTTTCTTTATCGAGCAAGCAATGGTAGTGGGTGAAAATGAGAAGTTTGCAAGTGCCCTAATTTTACCAAATTTTGAATATTTGCATATCTGGGCAATTGATAGAAAATTACATTTTAGAGATAATAGTGAATTAATAACACTACCAGAAGTGCAAAAGGAATTTCTAAAAGAGGTAGATGCTATAAATAAAACTCTTGGTTCGCATGAGCAATTAAAAAGATTTAAACTTGTCCACGAAAGTTGGGATTCGTCAACAGGTGAATTATCACCCACATTAAAATTAAAAAGAAGAGTCTTGTATCAAAAGTATGCAAAACAACTTAGAGAGATTTATTCTTATGGAGAGAATGAAGAAAATAGAGGAACACACAAATTTAATCCAGACAATTAGTTGCTAATTTTAATAAAAAATATAATAAGTTGCAAAAAACCTTTGACTATTAAATAATTATCATACCTTTGATGTAATTAATTATTATTTATTATCATGAACAAAGGAATTGTAAAGTTTTTTAATGAAACCAAAGGTTTCGGATTTATTAAAGATGAAGAATCAGGCGAAGAGTACTTCGTGCACGTAACAGGTCTTGTAGATAAGATTACAGAAAATGACGAGGTTACATTTGACCTTCAAGAAGGAAGAAAAGGTCTTAACGCTGTGAATGTTAAGTTGGCTTAATTGTTATATTCAATATAACTTTTTTCTGAATGAAGAGAGGACTTATCCAAAAGATAAGTCCTTTTTTGTTCTATATAATAATATCAAAATAAAATATTTTGTATATTTACTAAAAAGACGAAGATATGATAGTTAAAATATATCCGGAAAATCCACAACCACGTGTTATTGCTCAAGTGGTAGATATTCTTAGAAATGGAGGAATTGTGATTTATCCAACTGATACAATTTATGGAATGGGATGTGACATAAATAATAGCAAGGCAATAGAGAGAATTGCACAGATAAAAGGATTAAATCTTAAAAAAGACCACCTTTCGTTTATTTGTCATGATATGAGTCACTTATCTCAATTTGCGAGAGTGACAGATAATAATATTTTTAAGCTATTAAAGAGAAATCTTCCTGGACCTTTTACTTTTATTCTTCCTGCAACTAATAATATTCCTAGAATTTTTAAAACGAACAAGAAAACTATTGGATATAGAATCCCAGATAATCCTATAATTCTAGAATTAGTAAAAGAGTTAGGAAATCCTATTTTGAGTACCTCAATTCGTGATGATGATGAGATTATTGAATATACTACTGATCCAGAGTTAATTTATGAAAAATATGAAAAGTTAGTAGATGTAGTAATTGATGGAGGGTATGGAGGAAATAATCCATCTACAGTTGTAGATTGTACAATATTTCCATTTGAGATAATAAGAGAAGGTAAGGGTATTTTGGAAGAATAACTTTTAAGAAAACAGTTTCTCTATCTTTTTAACGCCAGTTGGTGTTACAAAAATTACTACTTTATCATTGGCCATAATTTGCGTTCCACCTGTTGGAATAAAGGCTTTCCCAGCTCTAATCACACCTCCGATATTAACATCTTCTGGTAGGTTTAACTTGTCGATATTTGTTTTTGTAATTTTAGAATTTTCTCGAGCTATCAGTTCTAAAACATCTGCGTCAGTAGTGGTTAAACATTTAACATTAGATACTTGAGCCTTTAATGTATATCTATAAATATGCTCTACAGCTATAAGTTTTTTGTTAATTATTGTGCCTATTCCAATATTCTCAGCTAAGTCGATGTAGTCCATATTCTCAACTTCGGCAACAGTTTTAGGAACGCCCATCTTTTTTGCCAATTGACAAGCTAAAATATTGATTTCAGAATTTCCAGTAACTGCAATAAAAGCATCGGTTTTTGTAATTCCCTCTTCTTTTAAAAGTTCCAAGTCACGCCCATCACCATTTATAATGAGGGTGTTTTCTAATATTTCGGCTAAGTGATTACTTTTTTCTTTATTAATCTCTACAATTTTAACATTATAATTCTGTTCAATATCTTGTGCTACTTTTATCCCAATTCTACTGCCACCAAGTATTATAACATTTTTAACCTCATGACTTGTTTTTCCTGTGTCGTGCAAAACTTGTTTATAACCATTTGGCGTTAAAGTAATGTATGCAAGGTCGTTATGTTTAATTGTTTCATTTCCATGCGGAATGATAGTTTTTCCATTTCTAACTATAGCTACTATAAAATAATTATTTTCTTTATGTTGTGCAGAGATTTCTGTAAGTTTTTTATTGATGATTGGTGCGTTCTCTCTAATTTTTATAGCAAAAAGATATAAACTGTTTTGTCCAAAATCGAACATTTGCCTAATTCCAACGTGTTTCAAAGATTGAACTATCTCTTGAGCTCCTAATTTCTCCGGAAAAATAAGCTCATCAACTCCCATCTGTTTAAAATATTGTCGATTTTCAGAACTTAAATATTCGAAATTATTGATTCTTGCAAAGGTTTTCTTTGCACCAAGTTTATCTGCTAGCATAGCCGAAAGAAGACTAGCTTCTTCATATGGAGGCACGGCAATAAATAAATCACTGTAAGCAACTTGTGCTTTTCTCAAATCTTCAATCGAAGTGCCAGAGCCAACTATGGTTAATATATCAAAATGACTTGCAATTTCATTAAGTTGTTCTTCATCTTCGTCTAACAAAATGACGTCATGATTCTCATAGCTTAATAATTTGGTAAGATGTGTGCCAACTTCACCTGCCCCATAAATTACAACTTTCATATCGAATATTATTAAATATTAGAGCAAATTAATTGATTAATTTCAATGATAAAAAGAATATCTATACTTATTTTGAAATAATTTTTGTGCCATTGACTTTTAGTGAATAAAGTGAAAACTCTTTTTCTAAATTAACATCATTTATAGAAGCAATATCCTGACTATAAATATTGTGCGAAGATATTACTAACGGAGGTTTGTGCTTTGTGATAAAGTTGCTCCAACTCTCTCTGTCAAAGTTAGATAGGAATACTCCATTAATATTGTTCTCTTCAATTACTGGGAAAGATTTTTTGTTAAAATTAGAAGCTATAAAATAGTTATTCTCTTTAAATTTAACTCTCTTGATAAGAGGTTCATCGTTTGTAATCTCAATTATAGCACCTTGTTTTAGCAAGAATTTTTTTGCGATATTATTTCGTTCTCTTTTCTTTTCTTCGTCACTAATGTCTTCAGATTGTATTGTTATTGCAGTTCCTTTATAAAAGTAATCTATTAAAACACCTCTTTTTGTTTCATAAAAAACAATGTGATTATTAGAGATTTTTGAGAAAAATTGCAAATTTAGTATTGTTAAAGCAATTAATATTGTTGTGAGAAATTGCAATATGTTTTTTGCTGATGCTGAAATATATAGCTTGTATAATGTGTGTAAAAACAGATAAAGTGCGGCTGCAAAAATTATTGAGACCCATATATTTTCCAAATAGCTTGATGGGAGTGTGTTTATCCATTTTGTAATAGAAACCATATAATATATAATATCATTTATAACCCCTGATATCATTGCTGTTAAAAAGGGAGAGAATGATAAAGCTAGTAGTAAAAAAGCTAATATTAAAAGAGGCGCAACAACTGGAAGAATTAGGATGTTGGCAATAATAAAATATGTTGGAAATGACCCGAAAACATATAATGAATATGGAATTGTGCCAATTTGAGCAGCTAGTGAAACACTTGCAATTGACCACGACCATTGCCAAATGGGGAACTTGAACTTTGTCAGTTTAAAAATTAATGGCTGAAAAGCTACTATGCCTATTACAGCAAGGTGGCTTAACCAAAAACCAGCACTATAAACAAAGTTAGGCTGAATAAGTAGTAATATAAATGCCGATAAAATAACAAGCTGAATCATATTCACCTCTCTTTTAGAAGCTTGTCCTAGCTGAATAAGGCTAAACATTAATACAGCCCGCGAAACTGATGGAGAAAAACCTGTTATAAATGCATAACTAACCAACAAAATAATGGCTATTACCCATTTGAAATGTGAGTTTTGATTAAAAATGAGTGATAAAAGGGTATTTATTATTAAATAAATTATTCCAACGTGCAATCCTGAAACTGCCAAGATATGCACAACTCCACTCTCTATAAACTGTTGGTTTATATCTCGGTCAATTTCTGTTCGATCTCCCAACAAAAGGGCTTTTATAATAGACATTGATGTTTTATTTAACCCTGAATTGACAAAAATATCTTCACAAAAGTTTTTGACGTAAGCTGGTGCAGTTTTTAAATTAAAATTTCTGTCGCTTTTTATTAATTTTATTGATGTGGAATCAGATATAAACATTTGTCCTGAAAATCCATTCTCTCTTAAATATTTTTGATAATCAAATGATGTTACAGTTTTGGTCGTAAGTGTGGGCTGTAATACCCCTTTTATATGGCATAAATCATTTTCTGAAAGCTCAGATGTAAACTCATTTTTTATAGTTATAAGCCATTTTTGATTTTTTAATGAGTCAGAAAGTGGTTTAAATGTGATTTGTGTCCATCCTGAATTTCCTCTCTTTAGTTCGTGAATAGCACCAGTAGTCTTTATATTTCTACTCCCATTATATATTTCAGGAGAGTTGTACTCTTTTAATAATGCGCCCAAAAGTAGAATAAAACATAGTGACAATAAGCCAGAAGTCCACCTGAGTTTATGACTTATATAATAGTATCGAATAAAAATTAAATATAGTAGAAAAAGTATCACTAGAATTATGACGATACTTTTAATAGAAATAATGTTTAGTAGTTGCTCTGAGTATAATATTCCTAGAATAAGGAATAACAAAAAACGAGTTATTGGGTTTTTAAATAACTTAATCATTTTACTTTAGGGTTGGTTAAGAACCCCAAAATAAAATAATTTTATATCAATGTCAATTTTTAGTCAAATATGCTTTTAATCTCCTGTTTCTCAAATACCAATGCTGTCCTTGACGGAGTGTAAACTAATAATTGATGTTTAGATTTATTATTTTCCAATGGTTCTGTATAGTATGAAATAGATTTATCAATTCTATTAAATCCGCCAAACTTTTCATCATCTGATGATAAAATAAGTTTATATTTTCCAGCTTCCAGATGGATTCCATAACAAGGATATGATTCGGTTGGGTTAAAATTGAATATAAATAATAGATTTCCTTTAGAGTATGCAAGAATTTGCGTCTCTTGGTTATCTGTTTTTAAATATATTTCAGGCACATTAAGTAAATTATGTTTCTTAATTAAAGAAATCATCTCTTTATCAAAATTACCTAACCATTTGTACTTAAGCTCGTCACTGTCAGCCAAACTCCATTGACGACGTGCATATTTATATGACCAATTATTCCCCTCTCTCGGAAAATCAATCCATTCTGGGTGTCCAAATTCATTTCCCATAAAGTTGAGATATCCACCATATCCAGTAGTTATAGTAACTAATCTAATCATTTTATGCAGGGCAATTGCTCTGTCAATAATTAAACTATTATCAACTTTTCTCATTGCTGTATATAGTTCTTTATCAGCAAGTCTGAAAAGAATGGTTTTGTCACCAACTAATGCCTGGTCGTGGGATTCTGAGTAAACAATGACTTTCTCTTCGGGTCTTCGTTGTGTTAATTCATAGTATAATGTTGGAATATTCCACTCTTCATCATTTTTTTCTTTGATGAATTTTATCCATAAATCAGGTATTCCCATCGAAAGGCGATAATCAAACCCAACTCCCCACTTTTCAGGTGCAACTGTTAATCCAGGATATCCACTCATCTCTTCTGCAACAGAAATTGCAGAGGGTTTAAAATTATGAATAACTTTATTTGCAAGCACAAGATATGTTATCGCATCAATATCCTCATCTCCTGTGAAATAATCAGCGTAAGAGGTGAAGTTTTTGTCTAACCCGTGATGAACATAGAGCATACTTGTCACTCCATCAAATCTAAATCCATCAAAATGAAATTCATCAAGCCAATATTTGCAGTTGGATAAAAGGAATCTAATAACTTCATCTTTCCCATAGTTAAAACATCTTGAATCCCACGCAGGGTGATAGCCACGGTCTCCATTATGGAAATATTGATGATGTGTTCCATCAAACTTGCTCAAGCCCTCAGCTTCATTTTTAACAGCGTGAGAATGAACTATATCCATTATTACTGCAATGCCCATATTGTGGGCTTTATTTATTAAATATTTTAAATCATCTGGTGTGCCAAAACGAGATGAGGGAGCAAAGAAACTGGAAACGTGATAACCAAAACTACCATAGTATGGATGTTCTTGAATTGCCATAAGTTGGATTGTGTTATATCCCATCTCTTTTATTCGCGGAAGTATAATATCAGCAAACTCAATATAGTTACTAACTTTCTCCTCCTCTGAAGACATACCAATATGGGCTTCATAAATTAATGGAGGTACATTTGGAATTTCAAAATCCTCATCTGTCCATTCGAAAGGTTTTTCGTCCCACACTCTTGCACTAAAAATGTGTGTCTTTTCATCTTGCGTTACATAATTAGCAAATGATGGAATACGACTTTCACTGCCACCATCCCAAACAACCCACAGTTTATATAAATCATTATGCTTTAGGGTATCAAGGGGTACAGAAATCTCCCATTCATCATTCTCCTTTCTTGAAAATTTGAACTCCTCTGTCGGTTTCCAATTAGAAAAATCACCAATAAGATAAATTTCAGTTGCATTGGGTGCCCACTCTCTTAAAATCCAATTGTTTTCACTTTTGTGAAGTCCAAAATAGTTGTATGCAGATGAAATTTTATCCAACGACTCCCATTTCTTTTCGAGTTCAGAAATTCTTTGATTATAGTAGTTGTGTCTATATTCTATCTGTAATTTATACGGCGAAAGCCAGCTATCATAGTCAATAAGGTTCATAGATGTTGTTTTTTAAGTTGTTAAACTTACAAATTTTTCAATAATCTCTCCAAATCTTCTGGTGTATCAACACCAATGCTGTTATGCTCAACTTTTCTAACACTAATTTTATATCCACTCTCAATCCATCTTAACTGTTCTAGAGATTCGGCAATCTCTAGCGGTGATGGCTTTAAAGAGGTGATTTTTTCTAAAATATCAGTTCTGTATGCATAAATACCAATATGCAAATAAAATTCGTAGTTGTCAAACCATTTTTCTTTTGGCAACTCTCTAGTGAACGGAATTGTGCTTCTTGAAAAATAGAGGGCTTCCATAGATGGTGTGAACACTACTTTAGGTTTGTTTATATCCCAAATATCACTAGGGTTTTCGGCTTTTTTAATAAGGGTTGCAATTTCTGTCTCTTCAGAATCGAAGCAATTTGCTAATGTCTCAATTAATTCTGGATTTATAAATGGTTCATCACCTTGAATATTCACAACTACATCAAATTTTCGATTTAGTTTGCTCTGAATATTTTCAACAGCTTCAAAGCATCTGTCTGTACCACTTTGATGGTCTGGCGAAGTCATTATGGCATTTCCACCAAATTCTTTGACAGCACTGAATATTCTATCATCATCTGTGGCAACATAAACATTTTCTAAAGCCAACTTAGATTGCTCATAAACTCTCTGAATCATCGATTTGCCGTTTATGTCAACTAAAGGTTTACCAGGAAAACGTGTAGACGCATAACGTGCAGGTATTACACCAACTATATTTTTGTTCATTTTTATCAATATTTGAAATATTATCAAAGATAAACTTAATATGCTATTATTCTATATAATAATATTAGGAAAAAAAAGAAATAAAAACTATTTTACAAACGAAAATAGAATGACTATCTCTTCTATAAATTCCAATCAAAATTTATACCTTTGCTATTTAGATATAATAAGAGATGTCATTTTCAAAATGCTGTTTTCGAAATTCAATAAGGTTGAGGTTTTATTAATAAAATGAGAGATTTACAACAAATTAAACAAAGATTTGGAATAATTGGGAATACTTTTGGTCTGAACAGAGCAATTGATGTTGCTGTTCAGGTTGCTCCAACCGATTTGTCAGTTTTAATAACTGGGGAAAGTGGAACAGGAAAAGAGGTTTTTCCACAAATAATTCATCAGCATAGCAGTCGAAAACACGGACCATATATAGCAGTAAACTGTGGAGCTATACCTGAGGGAACAATAGATTCAGAGCTATTTGGTCACGAAAAAGGTTCGTTTACAGGTGCACTTTCTGACAGAAAAGGATATTTTGAAGAGGCAGACGGTGGTACAATTTTCTTAGATGAAATTGGAGAATTACCACTAGCAACTCAAGTTAGATTGCTTAGAGTGCTTGAAACTGGTGAGTTTATAAGAGTAGGTTCATCCAAAACTATTAAAACTGATGTTAGAATTATCGGCGCAACAAATGTGAATCTTGATAAAGCAATAACAAATGGTCAGTTTAGGGAGGACTTATTTTATAGATTAAATAGTATTCCAATTAAAATTCCTCCTCTTAGAGAAAGAGTTGAAGATATTCATCTTTTGTTTAGAAAATTTGCCGCAGATTTTTCTGAAAGATATAAAATGCCAGCTGTCAGACTTGATGATGATGCTAGAATGTTACTGGAAAAATATAGATGGCCAGGAAATATTCGTCAACTGAAAAACATTACAGAGCAAGTATCAATAATTGCCGATAAAAGGAACTTGTCAGCTGATGATTTAAAGCCTTTTATACCGTTTACAGCAGGTGAAAATTTACCAGCTATTATGAGCGACTTCTCAGTTGGTGGAGGAAGTACTGACTATAGTAATGAGAGAGAAATTTTATACAAAGTGCTCTTTGATATGAAGCGAGATATGACTGATTTGAAAAAGTTAGTCTATGAAATGATGGAAAGTGGCGAAAGCTTTAATATAAAAGGGGAGAATGCTCAAATTATACACAATTTGTATCAAGAGGAGAGCGAATTGATGAATATAAAACCAACAGAAAAGCCAGCTCACTCATTTGCTACGGTTCGTCCAGAGGAGCATATTGAAGATACAGAAGAGTTTGTAGAAGAATCATTGTCATTGGAGGATAATGAAAAAGATTTGATCGAAAAAGCATTGGAAAAGCACGGTGGTAAAAGAAAAAGTGCAGCTGCAGAGTTGGGAATTTCAGAAAGAACTCTTTACAGAAAGATTAAAGAGTATAATATTAATAGATAATCTAAAAATGAAAAATCAAATATATAAAAGCTTCATTTTAGTTTTCATAACGTTCATTTTAACATCTTGTTCTGTTAGAATAACGATGAGTGGCTCTTCAATTCCGGAGGATGTTAAATCTGTTTCGGTGCAATATTTTGAAAATAGAGCTATGTTGATAAATCCATTGTTGAGCCAAACTTTTACTGAGGGATTGAAAGATAGAATTACTTCAGAGTCAAGGTTGGTAATGAGAGATGACGTGGGCGATGTAGATTTTTCAGGGGAGATAACAAGTTATGATATCAGACCTATGGCAATACAGGCTGATGCACTTTCTGCCGAAACTCGTTTAACGGTAGGGGTAAAGGTTAGATTTAGAAATTATAAAAATCCTAAAGCAAATTGGGAGTCAAGTTTTTCCGCTTATCAAGATTTTCCTAGTGATGAAAATATAACAGCTATCGAAGCAGAACTAGTAAGTGAAATAGTTGATCAATTAACTGAAAATATTTTTAACAAAGCATTCTCCGACTGGTAACATATAATATAAATGAATAAACAGCAGATTTTAGACACATTAGATAATCCAAATTTACTAGATGAGACAACTCTTGACTCATTGAAAGAGATTTTGGATGAATACCCATTTTTTCAAGCGGGTAGAATGATGTGGATAAAAAATTTGCATAATGTTGATAGCATTAAATTTAATAATGAGCTAAAACTTGCTGCAGCTCATATAAATGACAGAACTAAACTTTTTGAACTTATTAATCATTCTTATGCCTTTGAAAATAAGAGTGATGAGGTTGTTGAAGCTGAAATAGAAGCTCAAGAAGAACCTATAATAGAGGTTGAAAATATCAGAGAGGAGAAAAAGGAAGAGACATCAGAGCTTGAAAATTACTTCCAGGTTGATGATGTATTTACAACTCAGCACGGCGATAAATATGACTATTCACACTCATCTTTTAATACTGAAAAAGATGATTATGTAATAGAAGAAGAGGAGAATATTGTATTGCCAACAGGCGATTTGTTAGATTATGAACTGTCGGGCAATCAGGGTTATAGTCTTGAATACCAATTTGAGGAACAATCAATAAGTGAATCTCGATCATTTTCAGATTGGCTAAATGTGCTAAAAGCCAATCCTCAAATTACAGAAAATGAAGAAAAAGAGAAAAAGGTAGGAGATAAGAAAAAAAGTAAGTTTGATTTAATAGATAGCTTTTTACAGAAAGATAATTCTAATAGAATTGTTTTTTTACAAAGCTCAGGATTGGAAGGTGTTGAAAATAAGGATATTTCAGAGAGTAGTGTTGAGGAGCACGACGATTTAATGAGCGAAACTTTGGCAAATATTTACATAAAACAGAAACAATTTTTAAAAGCTATTGAAGTATTAAACCGTTTACGTTTGAAATATCCCAAAAAAAATATTTACTTTGCACGACGAATAGAAGAAATTGAAGATTTAATAGATAAACAGTAAATAAATAAATCTAAAAATATGTATACGATAGTTATAGCATTAATTATTTTGGTCAGCCTTATATTAATATTGTTTGTACTGATTCAAAATTCAAAAGGTGGTGGTTTGGCTTCTAACTTTTCAACAGGTGGTCAAACTATGGGAGTAAGAAAAACCACAGACTTCTTAGAGAAAGTCACTTGGGGATCTGCAATTGTTATCTTTGTACTCTCTTTTGTGGCAGTAATGGTTCTACCAAAAAATAAAATGGTTGGAAGCACTTTGATTGATGATCAAGTTGAAAGTATGTTGCCAGCTCAAAATGAAATTCCAGGATTTCAGCTTCCTACTGAGACAGATTTTGATGCATCAGAAGAAGTAACAGAATAGATAAATAGAAAAATTTGAAAATATATGCCAGAGTGTCAGTTTGCTGACACTCTGTTTTTGTTTCTGATAATCAGACTCTTTTAGTGTTTGCTTGATTGTTCGTTCGTTTTAGTATTTCTGACAAAAAGAAAAAATGTCATAGATTTTATATAAAAAAGCTTATTCTTCTCTTTGGCATACTTTGTGAAACGCATTATAGAGAATTTTTGAAAAATAAATGTTTAACAATTTAATCATAGATAGAAATGTCAAGTTTAAAAGGTAAAGTTTTAGCAGGAAAAGTGGTTGTTAAGCCACAAGCTGCAGAAGAAAGAACATTAAGTGGCATAATAATTCCTGACTCAGCAAAAGAAAAACCATTAAGAGGTGAAGTCGTTTTAGTTGGTGCTGACAAAAAAGATGAGCCTATGGAGGTTAAAGTAGGTGATGTTGTTTTGTATGGTAAATATGCTGGAACAGAGATGAATATTGATGGCGAAGATTATCTTTTGATTTCACAAAGTGATATTCTTTATATCGCTTAATTTTTAAATTGAAAAAATAGAAAAATAAAATGGCTAAAGAAATAAAATTTGAAATTGAAGCTCGTGACCTACTTAAAAAAGGTGTTGACGAGCTGGCTAATGCAGTAAAAGTAACATTAGGTCCAAAAGGTAGAAATGTTGTAATTGACAAAAAGTTTGGTGCACCACACATTACAAAAGATGGTGTATCTGTTGCTAAAGAAGTTGAACTTAGCGATCCGTATGCAAATATGGGAGCACAGCTTGTTAAAGAAGTTGCTTCAAAAACTGGTGATGATGCTGGTGATGGAACTACAACCGCTACAGTTTTAGCTCAGTCATTAATCAACGTTGGAATTAAAAACGTAACAGCTGGGGCAAATCCAATGGAGATAAAAGCTGGAATTGATAAAGCTGTTAAGAAAGTTGTTGAGAGCATTAGAGCACAAGCAAAAGATGTTGGTAGCGATAACCAAAAAATTGAACAAGTTGCTCGTATTTCTGCAAATAATGACGAGGAGATTGGAAGACTTATTGCTTTAGCAATGGAAAAGGTTGGACAAGAAGGAGTTATTACTGTTGAAGAGGCAAAAGGTACTGAAACAACTGTTGAAGTTGTTGAAGGAATGCAGTTTGATAGAGGTTATATCTCTCCATATTTTGTGACTGATACAGAAAAAATGGAGGCTGAACTTGAAAGCCCATTAATCTTGATTCACGACAAGAAAATTAGCGTGATGAAAGATATTCTTCCAATACTTGAGCAAACAGCTCAGTCAGGTCGTCCACTTTTAATTATTGCAGAAGATATTGATGGTGAAGCTTTAGCTACACTTGTGGTAAACAGATTAAGAGGTTCATTAAAAGTTGCAGCTGTTAAGGCTCCAGGTTTTGGTGATAGAAGAAAAGAGATTTTACAAGATATAGCAATTCTAACTGGTGGAACAGTTATTTCAGAAGAAACTGGTTTAAATCTTGAAGCAGCTACTATGGAAATGCTAGGTAGCGCAGAAAAAATCACTATTGATAAAGAAAACACTACTATTGTTAATGGTGCTGGAGATAAAGATGCTATTACTTCAAGAGCTGACCAAATTAAAGCTCAAATAGCAAACACTACTTCTGATTATGACAAGGAGAAATTGCAAGAGCGTTTAGCTAAAATTGCTGGTGGAGTAGCTGTTTTATACGTTGGAGCAGCTTCTGAAGTTGAAATGAAGGAGAAGAAAGATAGAGTTGATGACGCTTTAAGCGCAACTCGTGCAGCAATTGAAGAGGGAATTGTTCCAGGTGGTGGTGTTGCTTATATTAGAGCAATTTCAGCACTTGAAGATTTCAAAGGCGAGACTGATGACGAAACAACTGGTATTGAGATTGTGAAAAGAGCAATTGAAGAGCCATTACGTCAAATCGTTGCAAATGCTGGTAAAGAAGGAGCTGTTATTGTACAAAAAGTACGTGACGGTAAAGATGATTTCGGATACAATGCTAGAGTTGACGAATATCAAAACTTCCATTCAGCTGGTGTGATTGACCCTGCAAAAGTTACACGTGTAGCTTTAGAAAATGCAGCTTCAATAGCGGGAATGTTCTTAACAACAGAATGTGTGTTAGTTGAAGAGAAAGAAGATGAACCAGCTATGCCTCCAATGCCAGGTGGTATGGGTGGAATGGGAGGTATGATGTAAAATCACCTCATTACAATATATATTAAAAAGGATGTCGAAAGGCATCCTTTTTTTGTGACAAAAAAGTAAGGGATAAATTAAAAATATGAAATCTGTCAACTTTTTTCCTTATTTTGCACACCAATAGAAATTATTTAAAAATAAAAGGTGATGGCAAAGATGAAAAATATTTTAGTCCAAGTTCAATCGTGGCTATTTTTAACTATTGGCTTGGCTATTAGTGCAACTGGTTGGGCAGGGTTTATTGTACCATCAGAAATTATTGGTGGTGGAGCTACAGGTATAGCTACTGCATTGTATTACACTTTTGGATTTGATATTGGTCTATCAGTTTTAGTTATTAATACCGTACTTATATTAATTGCTATAAAAATCGTAGGTGCTTCATTTGGCGTTAAGACAATTTATGGTGTTATATTATTTTCTTCATTTCTTTCTGCAATAAGTCATTTTGTTCAAGAACCATTAGTAAATGATATATTCGTTTCTATATTAACAGGTGCAATTCTAGCTGGTACAGGTGCTGCAATTGTATTTATGAACGGAGGTAGCACAGGTGGAACTGATATTATTGCAATGCTTATTAGAAAATATGTCAATATTAGTTTAGGAAGATTATTGCTATATGTTGATGTGGTTATAATTAGCTCCTCATTTTTGATATTTTTCTCCATTGAGAATATGGTGTACGGACTTTTAGCAATGGCAATTTATGCATATACCGTTGATGTGATAATTAATGGAACAAAGCAGACTGTTCAAATTTTTGTTTTCTCAAAAAAACATCAAGAAATCGCACATAAAGTAATACACGATTTAAAAAGGGGAGTAACTCTTTTGCAAGGTGAAGGAGGTTATTCGGGTGAAAGTGTAAAAGTACTTATGATTGTAGCAAAAAAGAGTGATTCGGTTAATTTGATGAAAACCATAAAAAGCATAGATTCAGAAGCTTTTGTAACTAAGAATAATGTTATGGGAGTGTATGGTGAAGGGTTTGAGACTTATAAAATATAAAATGAACTTATAAAACAATTTTAATAGTTATTTAATAACTACTATATTTGCGCTTTCATAAATCTGAATAATTATTTATAATGAATAAAAAAGGAATAGTAATTTTATCATCTTCGGTTATTGTAGTTGTAATAGCTCTATTGTTATATGTATATAAATGGCGCAGTATAAATGATGTGAAAACATCAGAAATAGAAGTAGTTGATGATAAAATTGTAATTCCAGAGCCTGTCAGAGTTTATGGATTAGTGAAAGATTCATTTGATATAGAGTCTAGCAGAGTAAAAAGAAATCAAAATTTAGCAGGGATATTATTAAGTGAAAATGTTGATTATCCTACTATAAATAGATTGGTGGAGAATTGTAAAGATATATTTGATGTTAGAAAAATACGTTTTGGAAACTCTTACTCATTTTTCTTTAGCAATGATTCACTAAAAACGCCTTTATGGTTTGTTTATGAAGTAAATAGTATCGATTATTTAGTTATGCAACTGCACGACTCTTTGATGGTGAGTATGCACGAAAAAGAGAAAATAATCGAACGAAAAGAAAATACTGGAGTAATAAGCTCTTCTTTGTGGAATACAATCCAAGACAATAAGTTATCTCCAACTTTGGCAGTTGAGTTATCAGAAATATATGCTTGGACAGTAGATTTTTTCGGTATTGAAAAAGGTGATCATTTTAAGGTTGTTTATGATGAGGCTTATGTAGACAGTGTGTCAATAGGTGTAGAGAAGATTCATTCATCTTATTTTTATCATAAAGGGCAAGAGTATTATGCTTTTCGATATTTGCAAGATAGTATTTGGAGCTATTATGATGAAGAGGGAAAAAGTTTGCGAAAAGCATTTTTGAAAGCACCATTAAAATTTACCAGAGTAAGCTCCCGATTTAGCAATGGTCGTTTTCATCCAGTTTTAAAGATCTATCGTCCTCATCACGGAGTTGATTACGCTGCACCACAGGGAACACCAGTTTATGCAATTGGGGATGGCACAATTATAAAGCGCGGATGGGATAATAAAGGTGGCGGAAATTACATAAGAATAAAACATAATAGCGTTTATACAACTGTCTATATGCATCTATCGGGATTTGCAAAAGGGATTCATCAAGGAAAATTTGTTCGACAAGGAGAGCTTATTGGATATGTTGGAAAAACAGGCCTAGCAACAGGACCACACTTAGATTTTAGAGTGTTTAAAAATGGAAGTCCCGTTGACCCGTTAAAAATAGAAGCACCACCTGTTGACCCTATTGATAGCACTAATATGAATGTCTACATAAAGCATATTATACCTTTGCAAGAACATCTTGATAATATGCCATTACGTA
>CAZHHH010000058.1:0-16167 GCA_964532085.1 uncultured Marinilabiliaceae bacterium | reverse complement strand
AAAAACTTTTAAACAAAAGCATACCAAATAACAACAATGATTCATTAATAAAGCAAATCAGCTATTTTTTCATCTTTTATTATTTCAACAGCTTTCACAAATACGTCTTGAGATTGATTTATAAATTTGTGATAATCGCTCTGGCTATAGAACCCTTTTGCAAGTGTAGCTTTAAAATAGCTATTTAGTAAATCTCTAAATTTATCTTTTTCAGAATTATCTTTACCGTTTTCAACAACATCTAATATATTATTTACAAACTGAATAGTGTGCTCTGTTTCGTCCATTAAATCGTCAAATGAGTTTAAAGAACTTTGCAACTCTTCAAAGTTTTGAGATATATAATTTAGAGTCATTTTTTGTAATAATTTATTATCAATTATCTCTCTATAATGAGGAGGCAACTCAGGTGCTTCTAGTGGTATATACAAATCTGGCATAATACCACCACCTCCATAAACCACTCTTTTGTTTAATAATGTTCTATATTTAAGTTCTTCGTCAAATTGAATATTATTTCCATTTAACAATTCCCCATTACTAGATCTGTCACTCAGTTCTTGCCTATATTCAGTTACTCCATTTGAATAATCTTTCTGAATTAACCTACCAGAGGGTGTGTAATATCTAGAAACTGTTAATCTTACTTGAGAACCATCGGTTAATGAAAAAGGCCTTTGAACTAACCCTTTTCCATAACTTCTACGACCAACAATAACTCCCCTATCCCAATCTTGTATTGAACCAGCAACGACCTCACTTGCTGAAGCTGTTTTTTCATTTATCAAAACTACTAAACTTCCTTTTTGCCATCCACCTTTTGAAGAGGCCGTGAAATTATGCCTTGGAGAAGCTGCTCCCTCTGTATAAATCATTGTTTGTCCTTTTGATAAAAATTGATCTAAAACAGAAATAGCCGCACTTACATAACCGCCCGTATTATCTCTCAAATCTAGAATAAGAGATTTCATTCCACTTTTCTTTAGTGTCTTTAATACATCTTTAAAATCATTGCCAGTATATAGTGAGAAGTTTTCTATTTTTATATAGCCAATTCTTTTATCAATCATATAATATGAATGAATACTTGAAGTTTTCATACTTTGGCCTTCAAGTCTTTTACTAATATTATCTGGAGTTCCTTGTCTTTCGATAATCAAATTCATAATATCGCCTTTTTCAACTCGATATTTTTCGACTATCTCTTCTGCAGAAAGCCCTAATCCTGAAACTTGATGATTATTTATAGATAAAATACGATCTCCAATACGAACATCTTCAATAGAAGCAGAGCTATTCTCATTTACACCAGTTATAAATAAAGTGTCATTTATTACTTGAAATTCAATACCTATACTCTCTTCTTTTTCACCTAGTCTGTCATTAGCTATTTTTACCTGTTCGGGCGTTAAATATGATGAATGAGGGTCAAGTTGCTCTAACATCGCTTTAATAGTTTTTTGAGCTAAATCCCCAGTATTTATAGTATCAACGTAGAAATTATTTATCAATTGCCAGGTAACTTGAATATTATTCAAATCTTGATTGAACCTTTGTGCGGAAAGATTAATAACACTAAATATAAATAACAACAATACAACACTCTTCCTCATCTTCACATTTAATAAGTGTACAAATTACAATACTGCAAAGTACGAATATATTTAATGTTATATTGCTTTTAACAAAAAAAGTTTGATTTAAAATCAAACTTTTTTGTTAAAAATATCTAATTACTCCCACTCAATCGTTGCAGGTGGCTTAGAACTAATATCATACACAACCCTGTTAACACCTTTAACATTGTTAATTATCTCATTGGATATCCAAGCTAAAAAATCGTGTGGTAAATCTACCCAGTTGGCAGTCATTCCATCTACAGACATCACCGCACGCAGTGCTACAACACTTTCATAAGTGCGCGAATCACCAGAAACGCCTACCGATTTAATTGGTAAAAGAATAGCTCCAGCTTGCCACACCTTATCATATAATCCTTTATCAATTAATCCATTGATAAAAATAGAATCTACTTCTTGTAGAATTTCCACTTTTTCATAGGTAATATCACCTAAAATTCTAATTCCAAGACCTGGTCCAGGAAATGGATGTCTATTTAATATCTCATCTGGCACATTTAACTCTGCACCCACGCGCCTTACCTCATCTTTAAATAGCAAACGCAATGGTTCTACTATTTTGAGTTTCATAGTGTCAGGTAATCCTCCAACATTATGATGTGATTTGACCGCTACTTTATCACCTTTCCCCGCTACAGACTCGATTACATCTGGATATATGGTTCCTTGCGCCAACCACTTTACGTCTTGGATTTTATTAGCTTCTTCATCAAATACTTCGATAAAAACTCTTCCAATAACTTTTCTTTTTTCTTCAGGGTCTGAAATGTTTTTTAATTCAGAAAGAAACTTTTCTTTGGCATTTACACCAATTACGTTTAATCCTAAAACTTTATATGATTCTAAGACTTTTTCAAACTCATTTTTTCTAAGCAGTCCATTATCTACAAAAATACAAGTTAAATTTTCTCCAATTGCTTTATGTAACAAAATTGCAGCAACAGAGCTATCAACACCGCCCGAAAGTCCGAGAACTACCTTATCATTATTTAAAGTCTGTTTTAGTTCGGCAACACTATTTTCAACAAAAGATGATGGACTCCAGTCACGATTTGAACCGCAGATATTAATTACGAAATTTTCAAAAAGAGTTTTACCATCACTAGAGTTATTTAATTCTGGATGAAATAACACTCCAAACAACTTAGAATCAACATCTTCAAAAGCTAAAACATCTTGATTAATTGACGCAATCTCTTTGAAATTATTTGGCAATGATTCTATACTTTCATTATATATTACTCGTATATCACTATTACGATTTACATTTTTCAATAATTCCGAATTGCTTTCAAATGTGGTAAACTCAGCATTCTCAACATCCTTATTATCTTTTTCAACAAGAGTAGCTCCAGCGTTTGATAATATTAACTGAGCGCCAAATCCAACTCCTAAAATTGGCGTTTTACCTAAATAGGAGTCTAATGAGATAATTGGTGCACTATCCTCATTAATTGAATATTGACTTCCTGATAAAATAACACCTTTCACTGAGTCATCAAAAATAGGTAAATTTGTATATGGATGTATTTCACAATAAACACTTAATTCACGTATTCTTCTCCCAATAAGTTGTGTGGTTTGTGAACCAAAATCGATTATTATTATTTTATTTCGCATTATTACTTTAATATATGAATGTAAGAACTATCTTTTTTACAAAGATAAATTATCAATAAAAGAAATCACTCCTTTTCTTCTTCTTTCTGTAAAATATTAAATATTTTTCCTTCAATTGCGAGTTCTGTATTTTCAAAAACAGCTTTACTCTCCTCTAAAAAAACATCTAATTCTTTATATCTCGAGCTAAAGTGTCCTATTATCAGTTTCTCAACATTAGCTTCCTTTGCTATAATTGCAGCCTCTTCAGCTGTTGAATGATATGTTTTTTTCGCCATTTTTGCATTATCATTGGCAAACGTAGCTTCGTGATATAACAAATCTGCATTTTTTATAATAGGTATAATATCTTTATTAAATTTTGTATCAGAACAAAAGGCGTATGATCTGAGTTTTTTCGGATTTTGAGTCAAGATTCGGTTTTCTACTTTCTCTCCTTCTTCTGTGTAGTAATCTTCTCCTTTTTTTATTCTATGAATCCATTTTATTGGAATTTTATAGTAATCAATAGCATCTCTTTTTATATTCAGTTCCCTTCTTTTTTCTTTAAAAAGAAACCCTGTGGTTGGAATACGATGCTTTAAAGGAATTGTTGTTACTGTAATTTTATCATCTTCATAAATAACATCTGAGATTGACGTATCTATATTATTAAAGACGATTGAATAACTTAAATCTACAGCAAAGAACTCAAGCCAAGGCTTTAATAATCTTTCTAAATCTTTGTGAGCATATATATTAAGGTCTTTTTTTCTTCCTAGCAGCCCAAATGTTGAAATTAGTCCAATTAATCCAAAACAGTGATCCCCGTGAAGATGAGATATAAAAATAGAATCTATTTTAGAGAATTTTATTTTATTTCTTCTTAATTGCAGTTGTGTACCTTCACCACAATCTATTAAAAACAAACGCCCAGATGCATTAAGCACCTGAGCGGTTGGATATCTATTACTTATTGGTAAAGCTGAATTGCTTCCTAAAATAGTTACAGAAAATTGCATTACTACTTTTTTAATGCATTTTGCATAACATCAATTCCATCTTTCAGCGTTGGTGCAATATTTATCATCTCTTCCAGTTGTGAGACTGTTATTAGTCTTTCAACAGGAGGTTGCAAGCCTGATAGTACAAAAACACCATCATTGCTTTTACACAACCTATTTGCAACAAGTATTGCACTTAAACCCGAAGAATCACAATAGTTACAATTTTTTAAATCTAAAAGAATGTTAGTTTCGTTGTTACCCACCAACAAAATAAATTCTGATTTAAGTGTTGGAGCTAGCTTTGTATCTAATTTTTTATCTAAATACTCAACTATAACAAACCCATCTTTTTTATTAATTTTATAACTCATTATAACTCAATAGTCAGCTTTTACTAATAATATTAATTATTTTTCTCGTCAGCTTCCATCTGATCTTTCAGAGCAGCTAATTCAGAAATATCACCTAAAGTTGTTTTCTCTAAGTTATCTTTCAATTTTTTAACGCTCTTTTTAGTTGCAGCAGATGCTTTAGCTTTCTCTTGTTTTTCAACTTCTTTTTCACCACGTTGTTCATCTTCGAAAATACGTGAGTGCGAAAGAATTATTCTCTTAGCTAATTTGTTAAATTCAATTACTTTAAATTCTAATTTCTCTTCAATCTTAGCTTGCGAACCGTCTTCTTTAACTAAATGACGTGGAGTAGCAAATCCTTCAACACCATATTGTAGTGAAATAACCGCTCCTTTGTCAAACAACTCTACGATTGTACCTTCGTGGATGCTATCAACAGTAAAGATAGTTTCAAATACATCCCAAGGATTCTCTTCAAGTTGCTTATGTCCTAAGCTTAAACGACGATTTTCTTTATCGATTTCTAAAACTACCACTTCGATATCTACTCCAATTGAAGTAAACTCTGCAGGGTGTTTAATCTTTTTAGTCCAAGATAAGTCTGAAATATGGATTAAACCATCAATTCCTTCTTCAATTTCTACAAACACACCAAAGTTTGTAAAGTTTCTAACTTTAGCTGTATGTTTGCTTCCTTGCTCATACTTCTCTTCGATTTTCTCCCATGGATCAGCTTTAAGTTGCTTTAGACCAAGTGACATTTTACGGTCTTCACGGTCTAGTGTCAAAATAGCAGCTTCTACTTCGTCACCAACTTTTAAGAAATCTTGAGCACTTCTTAAATGCTGTGACCATGACATTTCAGAAACGTGGATTAGACCTTCTACACCTGGAGCGATTTCAACAAATGCACCGTAGTCAGCCATAACTACCACTTTTCCTTTAACAATATCGCCAACTTTTAAAGCTTCGTCTAGTGAATCCCATGGATGAGGATTTAGTTGTTTTAGACCTAATGCGATACGTTTTTTATCGTCATCAAAATCTAATATAACAACATTTAATTTCTCGTCTAATTGAACAATTTCTTCTGGATGAGATACTCTACCCCATGATAAGTCTGTAATATGGATTAAACCATCTACACCACCAAGGTCGATAAATACACCATAAGATGTGATGTTTTTAACTGTACCTTCAAGAACTTGTCCTTTCTCTAATTTAGAGATAATTTCTTTTTTCTGCTGTTCTAATTCAGCTTCAATTAATGCTTTGTGAGAAACTACAACGTTTTTGAACTCTGGATTAATTTTAACCACTTTGAATTCCATTGTTTTTCCTACAAAAATGTCATAATCACGGATAGGTTTAACATCAATTTGAGAACCTGGTAAGAAAGCTTCTATTCCGAACACATCTACAATCATACCACCTTTTGTACGACATTTGATATATCCTTTAATGATTTCGTCATTATCTAGAGCTTCGTTAACTCTATCCCACGAACGTAATGCACGTGCTTTTTTGTGAGAAAGTGACAGCTGACCTCTGCTGTCTTCTTGGCTTTCGACAAATACTTCAACTGTATCGCCTACTTTTAAATCTGGATTGTATCTAAACTCATTACGGCTAACAACACCGTCTGATTTAAATCCAATGTTTATTACAACCTCTCTTTTGTTCTTTGCAATGACAACTCCATCAATCACCTCTTTTTCTGAGATTGTTGATAATGTTTCGTCATACATTTTTTCCAAATCTGAACGATTAGCTGATGCAGTTTCTAAATCATCTGACTCAAAGCTATCCCAATCAAAATCTGGATTTGCTGTTTCTAAAACAACTTGTTCTTTTTGAACTTCTTTTTCGGCGTTAGCATTTTGCTCTTGCCCTTTTTCTTCTAATTCTGCCATTAAAAATTAATTACAATCTACTTAGTTAGACATTATATTTATTAAAAATCGGTGCAAACTTATCAAAAATATATGATAACTCACTCATTTTTACATCGAAATATTTATTTTAATATATTAGAATATATTTTATAATTATTTTAAACAATATCTTACCCTAATAAAAACAGTGACAAACCAAGTAAAATCAAGCCTTATAGACATTTTTTAAGTATATAATAAAATTAAATAATGTTATACTATTTCATACAATCAAATGAAAACCTTAAATTTGAAAATAAATAAATTGTGAATTTAATATATTAGACAACTTTTTGAGTTATTTTCAACATAATAATATGAAACGAATATTAATTACTGGTGGTGCTGGCTTTATAGGTTCACATTTATGTGAGCGACTATTGAACGAAAATAATGAAGTTATCTGTTTAGATAACTATTTTACTGGTAATAAAAATAATGTTTTACACCTTTTAGATAATCCATTTTTTGAATTAGTCAGACATGATGTTACTCATCCTTATTATGTTGAAGTAGATGAAATATATAATTTAGCATGTCCTGCCTCACCTGTACATTATCAATTTAATCCTATCAAAACTATTAAGACATCCGTTATGGGTGCTATAAATATGCTTGGTTTAGCAAAAAGAATTAAAGCAAAGATTTTGCAAGCTTCAACTAGCGAAGTGTATGGTGACCCTCAAATTCATCCACAAGTTGAGTCTTATTGGGGCAATGTTAATCCAATTGGTGCGCGTTCATGCTACGATGAAGGAAAACGATGTGCAGAAAGTTTATTTATGAATTACCATCGACAAAATAATGTAGACGTAAAAATAGTTAGAATTTTCAACACTTATGGGCCGCGAATGCATCCAAATGATGGAAGAGTTGTTTCAAATTTTATTGTTCAAGCATTAAAAAATGAGCCAATTACTATATTTGGAGATGGCACTCAAACACGTAGCTTTCAATATGTAGATGATCTTTTAGAAGGAATGATACGCACGATGGATACATCTGATGATTTCACAGGACCTGTTAATATTGGCAATCCAGATGAATTTTCAATGCTTGAATTAGCAAATGCAGTTATTTCGTTAACTAATTCTAAGTCTAAACTTGTATTTCATCCACTACCTGAAGATGACCCAACTCAACGCCAACCAGATATTTCACTTGCTAAAGAGGTGCTTAATGGATGGCAACCAGAAGTAAAACTAAATGAAGGACTTATTAAAACAATAGAATATTTTGATAAAATTTTATCAAATCCAGATATAAAAACTGTATAAAAATTTTAATCTTAATTTATTATGAAAGGAATAATTTTAGCTGGTGGCTCAGGAACAAGACTTTATCCTGCCACAAAAAGTATTTCGAAACAGATAATACCAGTTTATGATAAACCAATGATATATTATCCTTTATCAATTTTAATGCTATCAGGTATAAGAGAGATATTAATCATCTCAACTCCAACGGATTTACCATTATATCAAAATTTACTTGGAGATGGTAAGCAGTTGGGTATGTCATTTAGTTATGCAGAGCAGCCATCACCAGACGGATTAGCACAAGCATTTTTGATAGGAGAAGAGTTTATTGGTAATGACCCAGTATGCCTTATTTTAGGAGATAATATCTTTTATGGATATAATTTCAGCTCTACATTAAAAGAGGCTGCGAAACAAACAAGTGGTGCTACAGTATTTGGTTATTATGTAAATGACCCCGAACGATATGGTGTAGTTGAATTTGATGGAGGAGGAACAGTTTTGAGCATTGAAGAAAAACCAGAAAAGCCAAAAAGCAATTATGCTGTTACAGGGTTGTATTACTACGACTCTACAGTTGTAGAAAAAGCAAAACAGATAAAACCAAGTAAGCGCGGAGAACTAGAAATAACAGATTTAAATAGACTATATCTGGAAGAAGGAAGTTTAAATGTGCAACTAATGGGTAGAGGTATGGCATGGCTAGATACTGGAACACATGACAGTTTACTTCAAGCATCAAACTTCATTTCTACAATTGAGAAAAGACAGGGCTTAAAAATTGCATGTTTAGAAGAGATATCATATAGAAACAACTGGATTACAAAAGAGCAACTATTAAAATTATCAGAGCCACTAAGCAAAAATGAATATGGCAAATATTTAATCAGAATAGCAAATGAAGATATCTCTGAAAAAAACTTTTATTTATAACTAACAACTCACTATTATAATTATGGAAATTATTAACACACCTATACCCGACTTAATAATTTTAAAACCACGCGTTTTTAAAGATGATAGAGGATATTTTTTTGAAGCATATAATGATAGTAGATATAAAGAGGCAGGCATAAAATTTGATTTTGTTCAAGATAATATCTCGTATTCTTCAAAAAATACTATAAGAGGTCTTCACTATCAGGTAGGAGATTTTGCTCAAAGCAAACTTGTACAGGTTGTCCAAGGTAAAGTTATTGATGTAGCGATTGATTTAAGAAAAAACTCACCAACATTTGGCAAACATTTTGCGATTGAGTTATCTGATGAAAACAATTTACAATTTTACATTCCACGTGGGTTTGCACATGGATTTAGTGTACTAAGTGAAACAGCATTATTTCACTATAAATGTGACAATTATTATAATAAAGAGTCTGAAAGAGGAATAATTTATAACGACAAAACCATAGGAATTGACTGGCAAATAGATTTGAATAACGCAATAGTATCTGAGAAAGATATTATATTGCCTACGTTTGAGAATGCTACTAAATTTGAATAATTTATCACTTTTAAAATAAAATGGAGATACTAATAATTGGTGGTGAAGGACAATTGGGAACCTCATTATCAAACCTTGTTTCTAAAGAAACATTTGCAAACTTTACAATTACTAAAATAGAAGATTTAGATTTAAGCAATGAAGAGAATATTAAATCTTATTTTGAGAATAAAGAGTTTGATTATATTGTTAATTGTACTGCATACACAGCTGTTGACAATGCTGAATCGGACCATGATACAGCACGTCTTATAAATGCAAGAGCTGTTCAGTGGATTGGTCGTCACGCTCATAATATTGGAGCAAAAGTTATACATATATCAACAGATTATGTTTATGATGGCGAAAACAACCGACCAATAACAACAAAAGAGCTTATAAATCCCACATCAACGTATGGCAGAACAAAAGCTGAAGGTGAACAGCTTCTTGTGCAAGAAAATAGAGATAGTATAATTATAAGGACCTCATGGCTATACTCAGAATATGGAAATAATTTTGTCAAAACTATGCTTAAACTTGGAAGCGAACGTGATGAGCTAAAAGTTGTTTATGACCAAATAGGAACTCCAACTTATGCAGAAGACTTAGCTTTAGCGATTATACATATTTTAAAAAGAGCAAAAGAAGATGAGGGCAAATTTATTCCTGGCACCTATCACTTTTCCAACGAAGGAGTTTGTAGTTGGTATGACTTTGCAAAAATGATTTTTAAGCTTAGCGATATAAATATTTATGTTGAACCAGTTTTTTCAAATGAATTTCCAACAGTTGCAAAACGTCCTCATTATTCTGTTTTGGATAAAAGTAAAATTAAAAACAACTTTGGTATAACAATCCCTTTTTGGGTTGATAGTTTAGAGAAGTGCTTAAAGAATATAAACAACATAAACTAAACAAAATACTATGAACAACAATGAATTATTGACACAAGTAAAAGCAAAAGCTGATGAATGGTTGTCAGACGCTTATGATGCAGAAACTCGAAAATCTGTAAAAGTTCTTTTAGAAAATGATAATCCGCAAGACCTAATCGAAGCTTTTTATAAAGATTTAGAATTTGGTACTGGTGGACTTAGAGGTATTATGGGAGTTGGAACCAATCGTATGAACAAATATACAGTTGGTGCAGCAACACAAGGTTTAGCTAATTATATAAACAAACAATTTATTGATTTATCAGAGCGCAAGGTTGTAATAGGCCATGATTGTAGAAATAATAGTCGATTTTTTGCAGAAACAGTAGCTAATATATTTTCTGCCAATGGTATAACTGCCTATCTTTTTGAAGATTTACGCCCAACTCCAGAAGTTTCGTACGCTATACGCAAATTAGGATGTCAAAGTGGTGTAATGATTACAGCTTCACACAACCCAAAGGAGTATAACGGTTTTAAAGCTTATTGGGATGATGGTGCACAAGTTTTAGCACCACACGATAGAAACATCATTGATGAAGTTAATAAAATAGATGATATTAGTACAATAAAATTTGAAGGAGATAAAGAGAAGATAATTTCACTTGGTGAAGATATGGATGAAGATTTTATAAATGAAGTTCATAAAATTTCATTAAATCCAGACATAATAAAAAAACACCATGATTTAAAGATTGTCTTTTCACCAATTCACGGTGCGACGGTAAAAATTGTGCCACAAGCGTTACGTAAATTTGGTTTTACAAACATCATTAATATTCCTGAACAAGATGTAGTAAGCGGTGATTTCCCTACAGTTGAATCTCCAAATCCTGAAGAGCCAGCAGCTTTAAAAATGGCAACAGATAAAGCAAAAGAGGTAGATGCGGACTTAGTTGTTGCATCCGACCCGGATGGTGATAGATTAGGGATAGCGATAAAAAATCATGATGGTGATTTTATTTTAGTAAATGGTAACCAAACAACTATTTTACTAACGTGGTATTTGATTTCTCAATGGAAAGAGAAAGGGTTATTACAAAACAAAGAATTTATCGTTAAAACCATAGTTACATCAGAAATGATAAAAGAGATTGCTGTAAAAAATGGCATAAAATATTTTGATGTTTATACTGGTTTCAAATGGATTGCAGCAATTATTAGAGAGCTTGAAGGCGATAAAAAATATATTTGTGGTGGTGAAGAGAGTTACGGCTTTCTACCAGGAGATTATGTACGCGACAAAGATGCTGTTGGCTCTATCTGTATTATAGCCGAACTAACGGCTTGGGCAAAAGAGCAAGGCAAAACATTATATGATTTGTTGATAGATTTATACGTTGAATATGGTTTTTCACAAGAGAGATTAATTTCTGTTGTTAGAGAAGGGAAAAGCGGTGCAGAAGAGATTAGAGAAATGATGACTAACTTTAGAAAAAATCCTCCTATAACATTAGGTGATTCAAAAGTTAATTTAATTAAAGATTACTCAACTCTTATTGCTAGGAATCCTATTACAAATGAGGAGGAAGAGATAAAACTTCCAGAAAAATCTAATGTTTTACAGTTTTTTACTGAAGATGGCTCAAAAATATCTGTTAGACCATCAGGCACAGAACCTAAGATTAAATTCTATTTTGAGGTAAAAGAAAATCTTGATAAAAAAGAAGATTTTGATAAAGTAACTCAAAAAGCAAACAAGAAAATAGACCAAATAGTAAGAGAATTAAACCTTTAATTAAAAAAACTCGTAGCAAATTAGGTTAGCATAGTTTAATTTTTGTATTTTTAACTAAAATCATTTAATTTTTACATTATGGAGGTTTTAACTTTAATCATTGTAGGTGCCGTAGCAGGTTGGCTAGGCAGTATGATTTACAAAGGCAGCAGCCTTGGCTTTTTAGGCAATTTAATAGTTGGTATTATAGGAGGATTTGTTGGAGGTTGGTTGTTTGGTCAACTTGGTTTTTCAATTAACAAAGGCTTAGTAGATGATATCGTTTTTGCTGCCGTTGGTGCAATTGTTATCTTATTCTTAATTAACTTAGTTACTAAGAAAAAAGATAAATTAGACTTTAAAAAAGGATGTTTAGATTTAAACATCCTTTTTTTCTATAAACTCTTTAGGGAAGTTTACAAAATACAATCGTTCTGTAGCTCTTGTTACAGCGGTATATAACCATCTTATAAAACTTCTGGATAAATATTCTTCAGTGAAATATCCTAAATCAACAAAAACAGCTTTCCACTCACCTCCTTGCGCTTTATGACAAGTCATTGCATACGCAAATTTCACTTGCATTGCATTATAAAAATCATCTTTTTTGATCTCTTCATACCTTTTCCTATTTGATTGGATTTCAATATAATCCTCTTCTATTTTTTTATAATATTCCTCTTGCTCTTTCATTGAAAAAGCTGCAGTTTCTGAGTAAATACTATCTAAAATTATTCGTGCTTCAATATCTACATTATGATAATCAACCAATTCGCAAGTTAAATCAGCATATCGATATCCATATAAATCATAATGTTTGTTTATTCTTAATACTCTTGCAATATCTCCATTAGCAATAAAACTAATTTTAGAGTCATCACTTAGCCAATGGTAATTATTTTTCATAACAAGCAGATAGTCGCCAGAGGTTATCTCATCCTCCCTAAAAAGCACAGAGTTCCTTATCCCCTTATTATATAAATTGGCCCGTTTATTTGTACGACAAACAACTAAAGTCTCTTCTAATCCATAATTATCATAACAATAATGCAGTTCTTCCATAAGTTCAGCACCAGAAATGTTTTTTACATTATCATTATCAAACATTAATTTTGGATAAAAATCTAAAATCTCGTTTTCTGCAAGTATCTTCCTCAAGTAAGTCGCATTTTTAAGAATATAGCTATCCTCCTCTTGCCTAACAACATCCGTTAATTGAGAATAGAAGACATTTAGACCCAACATTTCCAAATACTCTTTCTCTAAAGCTTGGCTAATATCAATCCCGATAGGTGGAAGCTGTGCAGTATCACCTAGTATTACAAGTTTACATCCATCTGAAGAGAATACAAAATTTACTAAATCATTTAACAGCTGTCCAGTACCAAAGAAAGTAGAGCCATCACTATTATTAGATATCATAGATGCCTCATCAACTATAAAAACAGTATTTCTATTTTTATTAAAATTCAAGTTAAAATTAGAAAATGCGCTTTCACCAGTTTGCCTATATATAACTTTATGGATAGTATATGCTGGCTGATTTACATGTTTAGCTAAAACCTTAGCCGCTCTCCCTGTTGGGGCTAATAGAACAACGTTTGTTTTCAACTCATTAAGCAAGTTTACATAGGCTGACATTAAACTTGTTTTACCAGTTCCTGCATATCCTGTTAATAACAAAACATCTTTTTCATTTTTAGACATTTGAAAAGAAGCAATCTTTTTAACAGCATTAACTTGCGAAATTGTTGGTTTAAATTCAAAATTCTCTATAATTTTATCGAAAATATAATCTTTTAACACTTATCTGAATTTTTATTATATATTTTAAAAATATAATTAATTTTTTTCTTAGATTTGTAAAATGTAAGAAACCCAAGAAAATATAAAAGCTATAAAGATAATGAAAACAATTATTCAAGTACTATTAGTTATTGCAATTGCCGTTTTAAGTTATTTATGTATAGATAGCATAAATCAGCCTGTCCGTTTTCAAAAGGACTATCAAGAGAGAGTTAACAAAGTTGTAGAAAGACTTAAAGAGATTCGTTCTGCACAAGTAGCTTACCGCTCTATTTATGGAGATTATACTGGTAGCTTCGATGTTTTAGTTGACTTTGTTAAAAATGATTCTTTACCAATGGTAAGAATGGAAGGTAGTCTTACTGACAGTATGTTAGAGGCTGGAGTTACAGAAGTAATGGCTTTAAAACAAGGAATTATTAAACGTGACACTACTAAAATTAGTGTTATGGATTCGCTTTTTAACAAAAGAAATTGGGCAGCTGACTCGTTAAGATATGTTCCTTTCACTGATAAAAAGCAGTTTGAATTAGGAGCTGGAGAAATAGTTACCGTGTCTGGAGTTAGTGTTGCTGTTTTCGAAGCAAAAGTTCATAATAACGTGTTCCTAGAAGGTTTAGATAGGCAAGAGGTTATTAATATTAATGATAAACAAAGAAAATTAGAAAGATATCCAGGATTAAGAGTTGGTTCCCTTGAAGAGGCTAATAACAATGCTGGTAACTGGGAGTAATTCAATATAATGAACAACTTCTCATATACTGATGAGTCATTTGACTATAATATAACTAATTCTTATTTTTTATCCATCCGGATATCCCCGGATGGATTTTCTTTCTGTACCCTAGACCCTGTACTGAACAAATTTATTCAGATACAGCATATACAATTAAATCATAATAAAGATTTAATACAACAGATTGAGCAATGCTTTAGAGAAATAGGTAAGTTAAATTTACCATATAAAAAAACCCTAGTATTAATTCCCGTACAACAATTTACACTTGTACCTTCTGGTATTTATAGTGATGACGACAAGAAAAGCTGGATAAATTTCACTAATAATATTAGTGAAACACAAACTCCCATTTCTAATAAATTAAAGCTTGCAGATGCTACACACATATTTCTTCTCGAAAACGAGATAAAAAACATTTTTAAAAGACAATTTGCAAACCCTGTTTTTCTACATCCACACTGCCCCATTATAGAGAATAATCTATCAACTAATATTACAGATGGGGAAAATAAACTAATGTTTGTAAATATTGAATATAACTATATAGATATTCTTGTATTTGGAAATAACAACTTACAACTTTGCAATTCTTTCCCTATTAGAAGTAACAATGATTTTATTTATTTTACCTTATTTACTTTTGAACAGATGAAGCTTAATTCATCCAACACCTCAATAGTATTAAGTGGAGATCATAAATATTTTAATGAAATGGCACTTCAGTTGAGAAAATACATCAAAAATGTAACATTTGCTAAATTCCCTTATCAATATCAATATAGTCATATATTTAAAGATATAAATCAAACTAAGTTTCATACTCTATTAAATGTGTCAACATGCGTATAATAAGTGGCGATTTAAAAGGAAGATATATTCAAAACTTAAAAAATTTTAGAGCTAGGCCAACTACCGATATGGCTAGAGAGGCCCTTTTTAATGTACTTGCTCACTCCATAGAATTTGAAGATATATCTGTTTTAGACCTTTTTTCTGGCACTGGACTTATCTCTTATGAATTTGCATCAAGAGGATGCAATGATATAGTTAGTGTTGAAAAAGATTCTCATCATCAAAAATTCATTAGTAAACAGATTAATATATTTGGCTTAGATGATAAGATAATTAGTTTAAAAGCAGATGTATTTTCTTATCTAAAAAGAGCACCTCAGCAAAAATTTGATTTAATCTTTGCTGATCCTCCCTATGATCTACCAAATTTTGATGATGTGTTACCATCTATTATAAATTCTGAGACGGCTAAAGAAGGTGCAACTATTATAATTGAACATGGACCAGAAAAAGATTATTCTAATCTCGATAATTTTTCTCAACTAAGAAAATATGGCAAAGTTCACTTTAGTTTTTTTGAAGTATGATTTAAAAAAAAATGACAAAACAATTAAGAACTATAAAATATTTTAAAATTCCCTCAAAAACATTTCAAAACGTATCTTCCGCTATTTCAACACAATACAATATCAAGCTTCAAAAAAGAATTTTTTATTGAATTTTTTATTGAATATATGTTGCAAAAAGAAAAAGAAACATTATATTTGCACCGCATTTGAGAGACAAAGCAATCATAGTATAGAAGTATATTATTTAGAGATATAAAATATTTGAAATTACAGATTTTGGTCTGGTAGTTTAGTTGGTTAGAATACCGGCCTGTCACGCCGGGGGTCGCGG
>CAZHHH010000057.1:0-16194 GCA_964532085.1 uncultured Marinilabiliaceae bacterium | reverse complement strand
TTAAAGTAAAAGGGGATAAATTTTACAAACTTAAATAGTTTTTAACATATCCAAACAGTCCGAAAGTCAACTTGTATATGCTTTTAGAGAACCTAAATAAGAGAAATAAAAATTACACCTTTTAAATAAATAGAATATTAAATAGATAGAATAATATAAATTTCACCTAAAATATAAAATAATAAAAATGTTAGTCAAAATTGTGATATTTTTAAAATGAGAATTAAAAATAGGGTTATTTAATATTTTCATACAAAATAACCCCATCCAAACCTAACTTTATTATAAACCTCAATAATTTTATCTATACTAAATTTTATGATAGCTATTTATTCAACACCGACTCAATATAACTATTGATATCTTTTTCTAAATCATTGCTTTGCCCAATAACATTTACAAAAGCACTACCAATAATGGCCCCATGAGAATATTTACATACTGCTGAGTAAGTTTCGTTATTACTGATTCCGAAACCAACCATACAAGGTGTTTTTAGGTTCATATTTTTAATACGATTAAAATAGTCTAACTGAAACTGGCTCAATCCTGTTTTAGCACCTGTTACAGCTGCATTAGCAACCATATATATAAATGAAGTTGAGCCATTGTCAAGCAATATTACTCTATCTTCTGGAGTTTGAGGTGTAATCAAAAATATGTTGGAAATATTATATTTTTCAAAAAGAGTCTTATACTTCTCCTCATAAAGCTCAAAAGGTAAATCGGGAATAATCAAACCATCAATACCAACCTCACTGCATTTTTTCAAAAACTCTTCAAATCCAAATCGCATAATAGGATTGATATATCCCATCAAGACTATCGGCATTTTCACATAATCACGAACACCTTCTAATTGCTTCAACAATACTTTTAAACTCATTCCATTTTTGAGAGCTACAGTTCCGCTGTTTTGAATTACAGGCCCATCTGCCAATGGGTCGCTGTATGGCATACCTATTTCAACAAAGTCAACACCTGCTTTTTCAAGTGCTTTTAAAACTATTGTTGTATCATCAAGTTTTGGATATCCTGCAGTGTAATATATAGAGAGTAAATCTTTTTTATTATCAAAAAGCTTATTTAATCTATTAGTTTTCATCCTATTATAAATTAAAGTGTTTCATATAAGTTGCCATATCTTTATCACCTCTTCCCGACACTGTTACAACAACATTATCTGACGGTTTAAAATTCATCTGCCCAAGTATTGCCAAAGCATGAGCTGATTCTAATGCTGGAATTATTCCTTCAAGTCTAGTAAGCTCTAGCGCAGCATTTAATGCTTGTTCGTCTGTTATTGGCAGATATTTTGCTCTTCCGTTTTTAAAAAGAGCTGCATGAAGTGGACCTACTCCTGGGTAATCAAGTCCTGCAGAAATAGAGTGTGGCTCTACAATTTGCCCATCATCATCCTGAATTAAATAAGTATTGCTTCCGTGAATAACACCTTCAACTCCCAACGCCATAGATGCAGCTGTTTTTCCTGTATCAATTCCCAAACCTGCAGCTTCGGCAGCGATAAGATTAACTTCAGCATTTTCTAAGAAATGATAAAAACTTCCTGCAGCGTTTGAACCACCGCCAACACAAGCTATCACATAGTCAGGCAGTTCTGTACCAATCTTCTCTTTTAGCTGATGTTTTATTTCCATGCTTATTACAGATTGCAATCTAGCAACCATATCGGGGTATGGATGAGGACCAACCACTGAACCAATTAGATAGAATGTATCAGTAGGGTTTGCAATCCAATCTCTTAAAGCCTCATTTGTAGCATCTTTCAGAGTTTTGCTTCCCGATGTAGCTGGTCGAACTTCTGCACCCAACATTCTCATACGAGCCACATTTGGTGCTTGACGTTGGGTGTCAATTTCTCCCATATAGACAACGCAATCTAAGCCTAACAACGCACAAACAGTTGCAGTTGCCACACCATGTTGACCTGCACCAGTTTCGGCAATAATACGTTTACGCCCCATCTCTTTAGCAATCAATATTTGACCAATGGTATTATTTAATTTGTGCGAACCTGTGTGATTCAAATCTTCACGTTTTAGCCAAATATTTGTGCCATATTTAGAAGAGATACGCTCCGCCTTAAAAAGTGGTGACGGACGACCAGCATAATCTGTAAGTAAAGAGTGATACTCCTTTTGAAAAGATTCTGACTCTATAATTTTTTTATACTTGCTCTCTAATTCCTGAATATTGGGAATGAGCATTTCTGGAATAAAAGCTCCACCAAACTCTCCATAAAAGCCTTTATAATCAGGGTAAAATATATCTTGACTCATCTATTTCTGTTTTTAATTTAGCTATTCGTAAAATCTAACTCCCATTATAAATTGCTCCAACAATGATACTCTTTTCATTGCTGGTTCACTTTCAAATCGGCTATTTACATCAATCCCAATTAATTTTGGATGCTTAAATTCCATAACTTTCTCTAAATCAACTGGACCAATTCCACCACTTAACATGAAAGGTGTTTTGCCGTTATAATGTTCTAAAAGTTGCCATTCAAATTTCTGCCCACTACCGCCATACATAACCGATGGAGTATCAAAAAGAAATTTGTCACATACTTTGTCAAAAGTTTTTACAAGCTTAATATCCTTCTTGTCTCTAACTTGAAAAGCTTTCCACACTTCAAAACCTCGCTTTTTTAGTTCTTTACACTCCACTTTGGTTTCATCTCCGTGTAGTTGAATAATATTTAGTCCATACTCTTCAGAAATATTTATAATAGTAGAGACATCTTCATTTACAAAAACTCCTACTTTTTTTATGTTAGATGGGATAACAGATAAATCATCTTTTTTCAAAATACCTCCTACGTATCGTGGTGATTCTTTATAAAAAATAAAGCCAATATAATCTATTGCTAACTGGGAAAGTTCAGCAATATTATTAGCATCTCTCATCCCACAAACCTTTATCAACATTCTTACAACTCCTTTATTTTGTTGGCAAACTCAATACAAACTTCACCAGGGTTTTCATTTTTCATAAAATATTCGCCCATTAAAAATGCTTTAAATCCTGCTTTTTTCAGATAAATATAATCTTCAGGCGAACTTATTCCACTCTCTGCAACTGGTACCATTGAAGTCGGTAACTGATTAGCAAGTTTTATAGATTGCTCTAAATCGACTTCAAAAGTTTTTAAATTACGATTATTTATACCCACCATTTGGATATAATCATTTATCAAATCTAATTCAACCTCATCGTGAGCTTCAAAAAGAATCTCCATTCCCAAATCGCTTGCTAATTTGGCAAATTCATAAGTTTCTTCTTTTGTAAGAACTGCACCAATTAACAATATTGCACTTGCACCCATTGCTTTTGCCTCATAAATCTGATATGAATCGACAATAAATTCTTTGCGCAAAATAGGAGTTGATATTAATTCTCTACCTCTCTCAACATCGCTATTTTTTCCTCCAAAAAAATGCTCGTCAGTAAGAATAGAAACACCTGACACGCCAGCTTTTTCATATAATGGAACAATATCTTCAACTTTTGCACCAGCATGAATATCTCCTTTTGATGGCGATTTTCTTTTAAATTCAGCAATAATTCCATTAGAGTCATCTGCTAAAATGTTTTTCACAAAAGAAGGAACCTCTTTTTTAAAATTGGGTAATAACTTCAACTCTTCAACTGTTACAACTTTTTTTGCAGCTTCAACTTCAAGCTTTTTATTTGCTATTATCTTATCTAAAATATTCATTTCTACAACAATTAACCTTGATTATCCAATAATGTTTTACACACATTCAAAGCACTTCCTGAAAAGATAGATTCTTTAGCTTTTTCTACACTCTCTTCAATAGATAGTCCAGAAATACATTGAATTCCTAAAGCTGAGTTGGCAATTACAACACTATTTTGAGCATCTGTTCCATTTTCATTAAGAACATTTTTAAAAATATTTACAGCTTCTGCAATTGTTTCACCACCTTCAATCTCTGTTGCATCTAATTTTGGCAGGCCAATATCCTCAGGATTTAGCAATGCTTCACCACTGTTGCTTATCTTTTTAAATGCACTTGTTAATGAAATCTCATCATACCCATCAACTGAGTGCAAAATAGTAAAATTAACATCAGTAGATTGCAAAATATAATTATATAAACGTGCCAATTCCAAATTAAAAACCCCAACTAACTGATTATTAATCTCTGCAGGATTAATTAACGGTCCAAGCATATTAAAGAAAGTTCGAACACCCAACTCTTTTCGAATAGGAGCAACCGCTTTCATCGCTGGATTAAAAAGGGGTGCGTGCAAAAAGCATATTCCTGCTTTGTCTAACTGTCTTTTAAGCAATTCATTATCTGTGGTAAATCTAAAACCCATCGCCTCCATCACATTTGATGAACCACAGCCCGAACTTACTCCGTAATTTCCATGCTTTGCGACTTTATATCCAGCACCAGCAACAACAAAAGAGCTCAATGTTGAAATATTGAAAGTATTTTTTCCGTCACCACCAGTTCCACACATATCGATTGTATTAAAGTCACTCAAGTCTACAGGATTTCGCAGTTCTAGTAATGCATCTCTAAAACCAGAAAGCTCATTTACTGTTACAGGACGCATCATAAAAACTGATAAAAAAGCTACAATTTCAGATTTATTATAAACATCTTTAGTAATATTTATCAATATCTCACGCGCCTCGTTATGGGATAGAGTTTGATAATCAAACAGCTTGTTTAATGTATTTTTTAACATAATAAATATTTTTAAAATTCTTTAGCCATATAGATTGCATTTTTCAATGCTCCCAGTTTATTATTTACCTCTTCTAACTCCTTCTCTTCTACCGAATCTTTTACAATTCCAGCACCTGCTTGATAGTACAAAGTATTATTTTTACTAACAAATGAACGGATAGCGATTGCTTGATTAAAACTACCATCAAACCCAATTACACCAATACATCCACCATAAAATCCTCTTTGGTGTGGTTCATATTTATTAATTAATTCTAGTGCTCTTGTTTTTGGCGCACCAGCCAAAGTACCAGCTGGGAAAGTATCTGCCATTAATTTAGGAGTGGTTGCATTAGGTTTAACTTTTCCTACAACTTCAGATGCAATATGTAAAACGTGACTATAATATTGAATTTCTTTAAAATTTCTAACCTCTACATCAGTACAATTTATAGAAAGGTCATTTTTAGCTAAATCAACAAGCATAACGTGTTCAGCATTTTCCTTCTCATCTTTAGCTAACTCTTTTGCTAATATTGCATCTTTTTCGTCATCACCGGTTCTTTTAAAAGTTCCAGCAATGGGATTTATTGTTGCATAGCCATTGTTTACAACTAATTGGCTTTCTGGTGATGACCCAAACAGACGATAACTTCCATAATCAAAAAAGAAAAGATATGGTGACGGGTTTATATTACGTAATGCACGATAGACATTAAACTCATCACCTTTAAACTGTTGAGAAAATTGTCTTGACAAAACTAATTGATGAACATCTTCTTTATTGCAATGCTCTTTAGCTTTGGTAACCATATTCTTGAAAGTATCAGCATCTGTAGTATATTTCTCTTCTCCATCAATTTTGAAAGAGAATGACGGAACTGTCCTGTTTCTTAACACACTCATTAAGTTGTCTACATTACTTTCTGCACCGTCATAAAGATGTTCAACCAAAAAAAGCTGATTTGTAAAATGGTTAAAAGCAATTACGGATTTATAGAGATGATAACGCATATCAGGTATTGAATGAGGCACTTCCTCGTCAATATCTATCTCAATGTTTTCGAAGTATCTGATAGAGTCATAAGCTGTATAACCATATAATCCGGATGCATTTATAGGACAATTATCTTTCTGTAACTCAATCCTATCAATAAAACTTTGTAGTATATCTGTCAACTTTACTTTAGACGACAACTCCGTTATTTCCACCGACTCATCAGGGTATCGACAAATAACTTTCTCTTTTTCAACAAGAAAATCTGCTATTGGGTCAAAACTTATAAATGACATTGAATTTGTACCACCATGATAATCTGAACTTTCCAGAAGTATCGTATTGGGATATAAATCCCTTAGTGCCAAATAAACACTTACTGGAGTAACCACATCACCAATATGAGGAGGGATGCGTGTACACTTTACTTTCACAGAATATTTTTTCATAATTAATGATATGTTTGTTTTACTTTTACACTTCATAAAAAAAGGCTTATCAGAGTTTTCTGACAAGCCTTATCTATATTATTTTACTTTTGTATTAGACAAAGAGGCATTGTTCAACTCCTCACACGAAGAACTGAAAAAAGCCACCACCAATTTCTATTACAAAAATTTATATTCATTTTTTCTTATTTTGAAATGCAATTTTAAGAAGCATACAGTTAAAAAACAAACTTTATGAGAAAAAGTTTTTAAAATAATCTATTTTAATAAAATATCATCTCCATTTCACTCGCACAATTTCACGAGGCTTATCGATATGTTCAGGAAGAGTTTCTCTAATTGCAGCTTTTAATCTATCTATAAGCAATGTTCTATTAAAACTAGCATGCGTAACTAGTCCTATCTCCCTTACTGGCTCAGGCTTTACAAACCTTTTACAATTGTTAGAATCTCGTTCTTCAACAGACAACTCTGGAATTAATGTATAACCGATTCCCTTTTTTACCAACTTTTTTAATGTCTCTATAGAACCACTCTCATAGTAAAAATTAAAATCTTGTGATTTGCCTTTTGACTGACATATATTAAGTGCTTGACTTCTAAAGCAGTGTCCCTCTTCCAAAAGCAATAGGTTTGACACTTTCAAATCTTCTGGCTTTATTTCATCCTCTTTTAAAAGTATATTATCTTCAGGCGCATAAAATAGGAATGACTCATAAAAGAGTAAAGTTTCTTTTAAATCCTTCTCTTCAACAGGAGTCGCCATAATCGCTATGTCCAGTCGATCTTCTTTTAATGATTTAATTATCATTTCAGACTCCATTTCCTCTATATGCAAAATTGTTTCTGGATTATCTTTCACAAATTTTGATAAGAAAAGTGGCAAAAGGTGAGGTGCTAAAGTTGGTATTATACCAATTTTAAACACCCCATTTATACTATTCTTATCTTCATCTAAACCCTCTCTAAGCAAGTCTATATCTCTCAATATTTTTCTTGCTTTAACAATAAACTTCTCTCCTTCAGGCGTTGGTATTAATGGTTTTTTTGTTCTATCAAACAACAACACACCCAATTCTTCTTCTAATTTTTTAAGTTGCATTGTTAAAGTCGGCTGAGTAATATGACAATGTTCGGCCGCCGTTACAAAATGCCTATGGTCATCTAATGCTACTGCATATTCTAGTTGTTGTATATTCATAATTTTGATTTAAGTTTAGAAGTTTAGACAAACATACCTTTCATTCTACTAAATATGTTTTGGTCTTCAGATTTTGACGGATCAAAAGATTCCGACTCCTTCAATTTTTCAATTATTTTAGTATCTTCTTTAGATATATCTTTAGGTATAAATACATTCACTCTTACAAGTAAGTCACCTTTATGATAACTATTTACTTCAGGCAAACCTTTACCTTTTAATCTCAATATTTTACCTGGCTGAGTTCCTGCATCTATTTTCACTTTCACTTTACCATCAACGGTAGGGATTTCAACAGGTGTACCTAATATAGCATCAGGAATACTCAATGAAAGATTATATATTAAATCACTTCCATCTCTTATTAGTTCAGGATGTTGCTCTTCTTGAATCAGAACTAACAAGTCCCCGTTTACTCCGCCTCTTCGAGCTGCATTTCCTTTTCCTGATACTGAAAGTTGCATTCCCTCTTCTACACCTGCAGGAATTTTCACTGTTATAACCTCCTCGTCAGCTAAAAGCCCCTCTCCACTACAGTGCGAACATTTCTTCGAGATAGTTTTTCCTTCACCATTACAAGTTGGACAAGCTGATTGTGTTTGCATCTGACCTAATATAGTATTTGCCACACGTGTAACAGTTCCAGAACCATGACAAGTTGAACATGTATCAACGGCAGTACCTTTATCAGCACCAGTTCCAGAACAATGATTACAGCTTACATTCTTTTTAACCTTTAGCTTCTTCTCTACTCCGTTAGCAATTTCTTCCAAGGTAAGAGTAACTCTAACTCTCAGGTTACTTCCCCTATTCACTCTTCTTGAAGAACGTGATGAACCTCCAAAACCACCAAATCCTCCAAAACCACCAAAGATATCGCCAAAGTGAGAGAATATATCATCCATACTCATACCTCCCCCACTAAATCCACCGGCACCGCCCATTCCCGCATGGCCAAATTGGTCATAGCGTTGACGTTTTTCAGGATTACTTAACACCTCGTAAGCTTCAGCTGCTTCTTTAAACTTCTCTTCTGATTCTTTATCATCTGGATTTTTATCTGGATGATATTGGATAGCCTTCTTGCGATAAGCCTTTTTTATCTCATCAGCTGATGCGCTTTTGCTAACTTCTAATATTTCGTAATAATCTCTTTTTGACATAATGGCAATTTCCCTTTCTTATTATTCACCTACAACGACTTTTGGAAAACGAATTACTTTATCTCCCAACATATAACCCTTCTCTACACAATCAATTATTTTTCCTTTCAACTCTTCTGAAGGTGCTGGACTTTTTGTTATCGCTTCGTGCAAATCCATATCAAACTCCTTTTCGTGCGTATCAATCTCAGTTACTCCATTTTGAGACATAAAATTAATAAACTTATTGTAAATCAGATTTATACCCTCTTTAATTGAATCCAAATCAGAAGCACTATCTAAATGAGATAATGCTCTATCAAAATCATCAATTACTGGCAAAATATTTACAAATATTTTTTCTGCAGCATTTTTTGAGAGTTCCATTTTCTCTTTCAAAGTTCTTTTTCGATAATTATCAAACTCTGCAGCTAAACGCACATATTTATCTTTCAACTCTTCAAGTTCTTTTTCTTGACTACCTTCATCTATGTTCTCCTCTTCATTTTGAACATCTGAATCATTGTCTGTATCTTGATTAATCTCTTCGTTATTTAATTCTTCCTCGTTAAGAATCTCTTTTTCTTTAGAATCTTTCTTGCTCATTTTACATTATACTAATAAATAATTATAGTTTTAATATAGACCAAAGAGTAAAGTCAATTTCCTTGCCACTTGCTATATTCTAGACATTTTGTCATAATGTCCCAAAGATAAATGAAATATCGGCAAAAATGACAAGAGACAATATCAAAAATGATACTGTCTCTTATAAATTTCTTTTTAAATCATCAGAGTTTTCAATTTTGATTGATTTAAAATTCTTAAGGTGTTGTTCCAAAAGCTAATCCTTCAATTTGAGCTGAATCTAATCTTTTAAGTGTAGACTCAATTTTATTCAAATCGTTGCTTTTTTCTACTACCCTCCCATCGCCATCTACTAAAAAGCTAACAAACTCATCGTTAATTGAGAAGGTTTTTGCCCATTTTGAATCTTTTCCTTCAAAATCACATACGTGATAAAAATTGTCAAGTTCATCTCGTTCAATAGAACGAAAGTATGGGGCTTTAAATCTGTCTAATGAAATACTGATTATTACTAATCCTTCACTATTGTAAAATGATTTTTTTTCATATTTATTTAAAATCATTTTTTTGTGAAAATTTTCAATCCTTGAAGGTGCATCATAAGATGCCCAAAAGTTAATTAAAACCATTTTACCTTCTATTTCATCTTTACTAATTTCTAACTCTGCAAATTGCTCTTCACTAAATACAGGTACTTTGTCACCTATATTCAAACCAATTGCTGGCTTGTGAGAATTTTTAACATAAGATAAAAAAAGAATCGATGAAATTAGACAGAATGAAATTACTTTGAATCTCATGCAATTTAATTTGGTGAATACTTTCGATAGTTTCGTTTTAACCGTTTAAAAACAAGTTTTAAATAATCTATCGACTAATTATCACGACAAAAGTATGCTATAAAACAGTAATAATCAAAACTTTTATATTTTGAATTGTTAAAATTTATTCTTATATTATAAATATTTAATCCAACTCTCTGATAGTCAACAGGTTGAAACTCTGTTAAAAAGAGTAAAATTTGACAAACAACCATTTACGCATGATAAACATCTATTTATACACGACGAATAGATGCCCCCAACTTATTTAATCTTTCATCAATAGCTTGATACCCCCTATCAATTTGCTCTACATTATGTATTATGCTTGTTCCTTGTGCTGATAATGCTGCGATTAATAGTGCAACGCCTGCTCGAATATCTGGAGATGACATTATACTTCCTCTAAGTTTAGTTTTTTGTGCATTGCCAATAACTGTTGCTCTATGTGGATCACACAAAATTATTTGAGCACCCATATCTATAAGCTTATCAACAAAAAACAATCTACTCTCAAACATTTTTTGATGAACAAGCACGCTTCCTTTAGCCTGAGTGGCTACCACAAGAAAAACACTAAGCAAGTCTGGAGTTAATCCCGGCCATGGAGCATCTGCGATTGTCATTATTGAGCCATCGATAAATGTATCTATTTCATAAATCTCCTGCTCAGGTATATATATATCTTCTCCTCTAATCTCTAATTTTATCCCCATTCTCTCAAATGCGAAAGGAATAATTCCCAATTCTTTTGGCGCACAATTTTTTATTAAGATTTCACTTTGTGTCATAGCTGCCATTCCTATAAAGCTACCAATCTCTATCATATCAGGCAATATCTCATGATCGCATCCACTAAGTTTTTCTACACCTTCAATAATTAAAAGATTTGAGCCAACACCTGAAATTTTTGCTCCCATAGATATCAACATTTTACAAAGTTGTTGTATATATGGTTCACAAGCTGCATTATAAATTGTAGTTTTTCCCTCTGTTAAAACTGCTGCCATAATTATATTTGCAGTTCCAGTAACAGAAGCCTCGTCAAGGAGCATATAGGTACCCTTTAATTGAGTTGCATCAACGGAATAGAATATTTCGTCTCGACAAAAATTAAATTTTGCACCTAATTTTTCAAATCCGATAAAATGAGTATCTAGTCTTCGCCTTCCAATTTTATCACCTCCTGGCTTTGGAAAATATGCTTTACCATATCTTGCCAAAAGTGGTCCCATTATCATTATTGAACCACGCAATGAAGAAGCACGTTGCCTAAATTCTACTGTTTGTAAATATTCGATATTAACATCTTTTGCTGTAAAAGTGCACACGTCGGGAGATTTTCGGTCAATATTAACTCCCATCTCTTTCAGCAAGTCTATCAGATTATTGACATCAAGAATGTCTGGTATATTATTTATTGTAACACTTTCTGATGTTAACAATGTTGCACATATTATTTGCAGGGCCTCATTTTTTGCTCCTTGCGGTGTTATCTCTCCTTTAAGTTTTCGAGAACCTATAATTTCAAAACTACTCATGAAAAGCTATTTTATAATTTTAATCTTTTCACCAAAAATAATCATTATTTTCTTGGTTTGCGAGGATTATGATGACGTCTTCGTGGTCTATCGCTATTAAATCCGCGTTTTTGTTCACGATTCCCTGTCTGTTTAACCCATTCAATATCCACATCTAGCTCACCTTTTGAAAGTGCTTTTATATCATTTTGTATTCTTTCATCTGTCGCATGATCTCTGTTCCAGTTATATAATGAGTTTCTCATGTGTGATGCGATGAGTGAAGCTAGATGCTTTTTCAATTCTTCATCATCTAATTTAATCGCCTCGGCAACCATAGCCTCAACCAATCTTCCATAATGACGAAATCTCATTCTATTTTCACTATATGGAACATTATCTGGCTTACTTTCGAAATCATCTCTCTCTGGAGTTTCAAAAGGAGAATCTATATCTAATTTAAAATCTGACATTATTGCAAGATGGTCCCACAATTTATGTCTAAAATCATTTACATCTCGCAAATGTGGAAAAAGATTTCCCATTACTGCAACTATTGACTCTGCAGCTGCAGTTCTCTCTTCTTTAGCTTTCAAAGTCATTGCATGATCTACCATTTGATGAATATGACGACCATACTCAGGCAGAGCAAGAGCTTTTAATTTTGAATTATAAATCATTAATTATTAAAATTTATTTTAATTTTATTTTAAGTCCTTTTTCTAGAAACATATCTTAAGTAGCACAGGACCAACATTTTTCAGTAGTAATTTCTACAAAACTACTTTATTATTTTAAGTTTGGCAAATTTTAAGAGTAATTGTTTCTGTCCTACATTATTAAACTTGATAGTTGCTTTAATATCTGGCATAACTCCCTCAAATGCTAGAACTTCACCAATACCAAACCTTGCATGTTCAACTGTTGAGCCAATTTCTAGCCCACCTGTTTGAGCTGGCGAATAACTCTCTTGCACAACGGGATTGTCACCTCTATTTACTGTTCTACTAACAAATTTCTTTCTTCCCTCTGGTTCTCTGGGGATAAATCTACGTGATTGTGATGCTCTAGGTTGCGTAAAACTAGGAGCTCTACTCTGAAGTGACTCAGGATTATCAATATATTGTTCATCTATTTCACGTAAAAACCGACTTGGTGTAGCCATGGTATGCTCTCCATATTTATATCGATTTCGAGCATAGGAAAGGACAACATCTTTCTCTGCACGAGTTACTGCTACATAAAACAGACGTCTTTCCTCTTCTAGCTCATCGGGCATACTGTTAGACATAGCTGATGGAAATAAGTTCTCTTCAACACCAACAACATACACATACGGGAATTCAAGTCCCTTAGCTGCATGAATTGTCATTAATGTTATTTTTTCTGAATCATCATCTTGATCTCTATCTTGGTCAGTTTGTAATGATATTTCTTCTAAAAAGTTAATTAACAAATCCTCTTCACCAGCCTCTTGCTTACGAACAGAAAAATCTTGAACACTGTTAATAAACTCTTCAATATTCTCTACACGAGTTTGTCCTTCAATAGTTTTATCAGATAGTAAATCTTTAAGAATACCACTTTGGCTTATTATTTCTGATGTGATTTCATAAGCATTCATATTGTGCAACTGCGCTATAAACCCTTGAATCATTGCAGCAAAATTGTCAATTTTTTTAACGGTGCCGGCATTTATTCCTAAAGCTCCTTTTGTTGGGTTTATAACCACCTCCCATAGAGAAACGTCATGACTAGTGGCGGCTCCTTGCAGTCTACCCATTGTTGTTTGTCCTATTCCACGAGCTGGATAATTTATTACTCTTTTTAATGCCTCACCATCACGAGGGTTGACAACTAAACGCAAATAAGCTAATACATCTTTAATCTCCTTTCTTTGATAGAAAGATTGACCACCATATATCTTATAAGAGATATTTGATTTTAAAAGATTATCTTCAAACACACGAGACTGCGCATTAGTACGATATAAAATGGCAAACTCTGAATTGGTTGCACCATATAAATCTTTTTTATTAATTATATCATTGATAACCATTGCTCCCTCTTCAACATCAGATATTGCAGATAAAATCTTTATTTTATTTCCCTCATCATTAGTTGAAAAGACTTCTTTTTTAATTTGCCCTTTATTTTTGGAAATTATGCTATTTGCTGCGTTTACAATATTTTGTGTAGAACGATAATTCTGCTCTAGTTTATACAAATTATAATCAGGATAATCATTCCTAAAGTTCAATATATTTTCAATTTTAGCACCTCTAAAACTATATATACTTTGTGCATCATCACCTACAACACATATATTTTGATGTTTAGCAACAAGCTTTTTTATAATAAGATATTGCGAATAGTTAGTATCCTGATACTCATCTACTAAAAGATAATGAAACCTATTTTGATAATCTTCTAGAGCTTCTGGCGAATCGCGAAATAATATATTTGTATATAATAACAAATCATCAAAATCCATTGCACCTGCCTTTTTGCATTCGTGCATATATCTATTATATATTTCTGCAACACGTGGCACTCTTGCTATTTTATCTGCTAACATTCGATTTGAATCGTTGGCATAAGCACTTGGTAGCACTAAATCATTTTTTGCACTTGATATTTTAGAGTGAATTAAGCGAGGTTTATACTCTTTTTCCTTGATTTTCATCTCACGCAAAATAGATCTTATCAAGCTTTCAGAGTCGCTAGTATCATAAATAGTATAGCTACTAGGAAATCCGACTTTTTCTGCTTCATACCTTAATATTCTACCAAAAACAGAGTGAAAAGTACCCATCCAAAGATCTTTTGCTAAATCTGGCCCTACAATTTGTCCGACTCTGACTTTCATCTCCTCCGCAGCTTTATTGGTAAAAGTAAGAGCCAAAATGTTCCATGGCTTAACTCCTTTTGATAATAAATATGCAATTCGTAAAGTCAGAACTCTAGTTTTACCAGAGCCAGCCCCCGCAATAACTAAGGCTGGACCGTCATCTGCCAAAACAGCAGCACGCTGTGAATCATTTAATTGTTGGATATGTTCTTTCACTATGTAAAATATATTTTATATAATAGTTGGATATTTGGTAACAAAAATAGAATGTTTATTAAACAAATATAGAATAAAATATAACAATTATTTTATTAAACAAACGTTATAACTTTTATATGAAAAAGAGTAACTTTGCAAATATTAAAATTAATATTCTAAAAATGCCGAAATTAATATATACAAGTTTTTTAATTTTATTTTTATTTACAATCTCATTAGTGAGCCATTCTCAAATTGTGAGTACGCAGGCTAAAAAAGATATTATAACAAAAAATGATTTTCAAATATTTATATACGACAAGATAGAAAATATCTCCCTTATATATGAACAGGAAGATAATGCAACTTTTGAATGGATGAAATTTGACGAAACTACAAAAAGTTGGAATAATGTAGTGCAAACACAGATTGGAAAAGCTACAACATTTTTAATAAATGAACCAGGCGGTTATGCTTTAAAAATATCAGATGGTGTATTAGAACCCCAAACACTCAACTGTTGGGCATTTGAACCCAAAATATCCAACCTAGCAATCGCTATAGACTATGAAGACTGTTTTCAACTTTCTTTAGAAGCAAATTACGAAAAAACACCTCTTCTATATTATAATAATTTAGGGCAACAACTAGAGCTAGATTACGACTTATCATATAATTGGAGTTCTGAACCAAGCTCTAACTCTTTTGAAAACAGCAAAAAAATAATGTTAGATGCTCCATACGAAAACAGTGAATATAAAATTCAATTAATACCATTTTCAATTTCTAGTTTATCAACTGAGGTATCATTAAAATACAATGCCATAGCAGTTAAGGCTATTTATAAAGCCGAAGAATTAAAGGCAGATGTAGCTCACGAATTACATACAGAGATGGGTGAAGGCAGAACTATACTAGAGGGCTCTGCACCAATAGAAATGAGATTTACAGACGAAAGCAAAGGAAATATTACTGCTCGAGAGTGGAAATTTACTGGTTCAAAGGTAACAAAAGGTGGTACTCAACCTTTCCATGTTTTCACAGCTATTGGAGAAGAAGACGAGGTTATTTTAACTGTTCGCAATGAAATGTCTGGTTGTGAAGACACCGTTGAAGACCCTGTAATAGTTAAAGCAATTGAACTATTAGTTGAAGCACCCAACACATTCACCCCTGATGGTGATGGCTTTAATGATGAGTTTAGAGTTGTATATCGTTCTGTAAAAAAATACAAAATAGTAATATTTAACAGGTGGGGCAGAAAAGTTTACGAGTCAACAGATCCTGCACACGGATGGGATGGAAGGATTGGAAAAACATTAGCCGCTCCAGGTGTATATTTTTATTTAATTGAAGCTGAAGGATTTAATAAAGACGAAAAAATTAAACGTAAAGGTAATATCCACTTAATCAGAGGAAGATAGAGAAATTTTTATTAAATCTTCTTCAGAAATAAGCTCTTCACCTCTAAAACGTAAAAAAAGCTGAGCTGTTGCTACAACATCTTTTTCGCAATAGGTTACGATACGATCTAAATCTTTATCTTCATAATATACTGATGCAACTTGACTTCCGTCAATATCATCTTTAGGTGTTGGGATATTAAAAATTTTTGTTAGCAACTCGAGTGAAGTATAATTTTTATAATCACCAAATTTCCATAATTCTAAAGTATCAATAAATTGAACTTCCCACGG
>CAZHHH010000056.1:0-16238 GCA_964532085.1 uncultured Marinilabiliaceae bacterium | reverse complement strand
ATAAAGTTATTTTGCTTCATGGATTTAAAGCAGGAAAATTTGGTTTTGTATCATCTCATGCAGCTAATACTTTTGGACTTAGTACATTAATTTCTCTATTATTTAGAAATAGAGTTTTATCAATATTTTTCATATTATGGGCAACCATCAACTCATATAGCAGAATATATTTAGGATTACACTATTTGGGTGATATAATTGCTGGTGCATTGATAGGAATATTATCAGCTATGTTTGTGTTTTATCTATATAAAAATATTGTATTAACAAAATACAGTTCTAATAAAACTACTATTTCAACACTAAGAGAAGATAAAAATATAGGAAATAATGTGATTATTGTCGGTTTAGTTTCTATTGCAATAATGTTCTTATCTTCATTGCAATTAATAAAAATCATATAATCTACACACAATCAATAGAGAACGACAGCCAGAAATATATTCAACAATTACCCCCAAAACAAAATCATTAATAAATGTTAAAATAATAGATTCATTTATTTAAAAATTGTTATTTAATCACTTTTATTATTATCTTTAAAGTAGTGGTAAACCTATTAAAACCTTTCAAATCATGAGTATTACAATAACATTTAATGAGCTTAGGAAGATTAAAGATAACCTTCCTGAGGGTGGCACACGCACAATTGCCGAACTACTAAACCTTGAGGTTGAAACAGTTAGAAACTACTTTGGTGGAGCTAATTACGAAAAAGGTGAAAGCGTTGGAATTCATATTCAACAAGGACCAGATGGTGGAATTGTTGAATTGGATGACCTCACTATTTTGAATATGGCTAAAGATATGATAGCTGGCAAAATTGAGGTCAACGTTTATGAGTAACTAGTGTGTACACAAAAAAAATCATAAAATAAGAGGCAAACAAGTAAAATTGGTTACCTCTTATTTTTTTTCCTCTATTGAATAATATTCATCTCATCAATCAAATAACTAGCACCAGCAAACTTGTCAATTATAAAAAGTATATATCTTATATCAACAGAAATATTTCGACATTGCTCTGGATTAAACATCATATCGCTCATTACGCCTTCCCACGCACGATCAAAATTTATCCCAATAAGTTCTCCACTACCATTAATAATTGGACTTCCTGAATTACCTCCTGTTGTGTGATTAGTTGCCACAAAACAGACTGGCAGCTTACCCTCTACGTGATATTGTCCGTAATCTTGATTTTTATACAATTCTGCCAAATGATTAGGTATCTTATAATCTTTTTCACCTGTTGCATTTTTTTCAATAACGCCATCTAAAGTTGTAAAATAACTATGATAAACAGCATCTTTTGCTTTATACCCCTTTACCCTACCATAACTTACACGCAAAGTAAAATTAGCGTCAGGATAAAACACATTTTCTGAATCAAACTCCATTAAACCTCTTAGGTACAAACCGTTTAACTCATCTAATTTGCTCAGAAGTTCTTTACTTTTATCAAGTATTTCATAATAATAAGTCTCTCTCAAATCTTCTGATAGCTTTAAAACAGGGTCTTTACTTAATATTTTATGTTGCTTTTTGTTAGATGACTCTATAAAAGCATTCATCTTCTTTTGGTCAACAAATATTGATTTTTTATAAAGTTCATCAATATATCTCTGATAATCACCTCTATATTTTGTTGAAACCTCATCTATACATTTTGGATGTATGTCGGTAGTTATATTGTTTGCATAACTTTTAAGTAAGAATGGTGCAACTTCTTTATCAATTTTCAGATAGTAATCTTTGAAAAAATCATCAGTCAAATTTTTCATTTTTGTTTTAGATTCAACAGCATTATTTTCTGTAACATCATAAACCACAGTTGATATATTTGCAGCAAAAACAGCAGCTTCAATTCCATTTCTTCCAATCAACTCCAACATTAACGAACGTGCAGCTTCATAATTTCTAAATTCATTATAAATACTCTCAAACTCATCGATTATAGTTCCATACTTCTCTTGCAACTCTTTATTTTCATTTACCCAATTTGCAAAATCTCTCTCTTGCTCAACCTTTTTTTCAACAGCATTTAAAATATTTAAACCTCTAATTTCACCCTGCCATTTTTTCCACGCATTAGAAACCATAGCTGCCTTTGAAGCATATTGAATTTTCACCAGTGGATTTTGTTGCATTTCACGCTTATAAACATCCAATTTTCCAGTTCTTACATCAATAAGCATAGGATAGATATAATCTTTTAACATAGATATATGATATGACGGAACGTATTGTTTTGTGCTTCCTGGATAACCAAAAATCATCGTAAAGTCATTCTCTTCAACTCCTTTCAAGCTTATAGGGAAAAAATGATTTGGTTTATACGGCACATTATTTTCTGAAAAATCAGCTGGTTTATTTTCTGCATCTGCATAAACTCTATAAACTGCAAAGTCACCAGTATGACGAGGCCAAGTCCAGTTATCTAAATCTCCACCAAACTTACCAATGCTAGATGGTGGCGTGCCTACAAGTCTAACATCATAATAATCTTCGTAATAAAAAATAAAATATTGCATTCCAAAAAAGAAAGGCTTGACCTCCACACGCATCCCCGTTTTTTCCTCCTCAGATTCAACAAGATTTTTTATTCGGCTTTCCACTTTTTTTGTTCGTTCTGATACAGAGATATTTTCATCAATATCTTTTAAAACAGTCTCTGTTACATCCTCCATTTTACGAAGAAACGTAACATACAAGTCTCTATTTGGCAACTCCTCATCGGCAGACATAGCCCAAAAACCATCTTCTAAATAGTTATTTTCTAGGCTACTCAACTTCTGTATTGATGAATATCCACAATGATGATTGGTTAATAAAAGACCTTTGTCTGATATCATTTCACCTGTACAACCGCCATTAAAAATCACGATGGCATCTTTCATACTTGCACTATTTATACTATAAACATCTTCCGCAGTCAACTTAAAACCACGCTGTTGCATATCCTCAATATTATATTTCTCCAACAAAATTGGAATCCACATTCCCTCTTTTGCTTTTGAAAGAGTTATAACGCAGAAAAGCATAAATATTAAAGTAATTCTCTTTGTCATATGTTCTTGTTTTTATAAATAAATTCAATGAAACTTCATCAACTCTTCAATAACTAAATCAACTGGTAAACCCATTACATTAAAATATGAACCATCAATTTTTCTAATTCCCACAAGTCCAATCCACTCTTGGATACCATAACTTCCAGCTTTATCAAATGGCTTATATTTATCCACATAGTATTCTATCTGACTATCAGTCAACTTTTTAAACTCAACAATAGTTGTATCATCAAAATAAGCTTCACGCTCAGCTGATTTAATACCTACACCTGTAATTACTTTATGACTTTTTCCACTCAGACTTTTTATCATCTCCATCGCCTCCTCTTTTGTTGAAGATTTATTTAAAATTAAATCATCCACAACTACAATAGTATCAGCTGTTATAACAATTTTATTTGGCTCAGACCATAACGTTTTATATGCTTTCATTTTTGATTTTGCCAACCATTTAGCCACGAGTTCGGCCTCTTCTAAAGTAGGAAAATCTTCATCTAAATCTGGAATTACAAATGTTTTAAAAGGTAAATCTGTTAATTCTAATAACTCTCTTCTTCGTGGAGAATTAGATGCTAAAATTATTTCGGTATTACGAAACTGCGTAAACATATTTTAAATAAAAAATTGACGTATAACAAACACAAACAGAATCCCAAGCAGCATTATAACTTTACTAAATTGAGATGCTAAGTGAAAATGTGATTTAGTTTTTGCTCTAATAATTTGAATTGAAAGTAAAATATATGGTATTGTAAGCAGAAAAACAAAATATAAAAGTGTAGTTTTATCTTGCCTTAGCTGAGGTATCCAAAAAAAGAAAAACCAAAGCATAAATAGAGATAGCCCATTAACTAGCAACACAATAACCTTAGTATTTACAACTCCCAACTCAATTGGGAGTGTGGAACATTTTATAGCCTTATCACCCTCTTTATCTTCAATATCTTTAATTATTTCTCTGCCAAGAGTTGCGACAAATGCAAAAAATGCAAACCCAGAAGTCCAAAACCAAGCAGCAGAACAGGCTTCAGAAGAGGTTATTTGATTCCCATATTCAACTATTAATGCAGAAAACTCAACAGAAACCACCAAATAAGCGACAAGTGCTGTTAAAAAAGAGATTAGTAAATTCCCAATTAACATCTGACGTTTAAAAGTTGTAGAATATATCCAAAGTAATACAGGAATTGCGAGATACATAAGAACATAACTCTCTTTTCTAAAAGCATAAGCAATTGAAAGACCAAGAAAAAGCCCTACTAAAGTAAAAATAACGTGCCACATAAGCACTTTTCGTCGTTCATACTTTATTCCAACAATGACCTTTTTGGGTTTATTTATTCTATCAGTTCTTATGTCAAAATAGTCGTTAATAATATACCCCGAAGCAGCAAGCATAACAGTAGAAAGCACAACGACTGCAAATTGAAAATGAGTTAAGGCAGGTAACAATTCATACGAGAATAAAATAGGCAACAACAAGATATACCTGAGTAAATATTGCAACGCTGCAATAATTATCAGGTTTTTAAATCTTATTAATTTGAGAAAACTCATATTACCAACTATTTACATCTCCCCATTTTTTATGTGCTCTGAGAACTTGTTCAACAACATCACGAACACACCCCTCTCCCCCATTTCTATCACTAATATATTTACTAATAACCTTAACATCTTGAACTGCATCAGCAGGGCTAACAGGTATTCCTACAGTTTTCATCACCTCAATATCAGGAACATCGTCACCCATATACATCACATTTTCAGGCTTTATATTTCGCTTTACAATCCAATCATTAAATTGTTCAATCTTAACCGAAGATGCCATATAAATATCCTCTATTCCAAGAGCTTCATACCTTTTTCGAACTGATTCTGTATTTCCTCCTGTAATTATTGCAATTGGATAACCCAATTTAGCAGCTTTTTGCAATGCAAAACCATCTTTAATATTTACAGTACGCATCGGCTCACCATTTGGATGCATTGGAATAACATCTCTACTTAAAACTCCATCAACGTCAAAAGCAAAAGCTTTTACATTCATCAATTCTTCTTTAAAATTAATCATCTATTTTTGATTTAACTATTTTACTTATCTATTTTTTATATGAAATTATACTTTCTGTTAACAACTTATATATATCAAACTCATTTTGGCTATTTTTCAATATATCCAAATGATTATCAATGATATTAAAATCTTCACGCTGTGCAGGTCCTGTTTGGGCATTAACAGGATTCATACTCAGAGCTTTCTCTGTGGTTTCCCTTATCAAAGGTGCCAATATATCAAATGAAATACCGTTTGAATTTAATAATTTATCTGCAACAGAATAGAGATGGTTCACAAAATTTGAGGCAAATACCGCAGATAAATGAACATTTTTTCTTTGAAAAGTATCCGCTTTGATTACATTTTCAGAAAGTTGACTAGCAATCTCTTTCAAATATTTCAATATTTCATCTGTAGAGCCCTCAACTAATAGAGGAATTGTTTTAAAATCAATCTCTTTCTCTTTAGTAAATGTTTGAAATGGATAAAAAACGCCATATTGATTAAATCTATTTAACATCTCAATCCCCACACTTCCTGCAGTATGGACAACAATACCATCCACATTTGGCATTTTAGCCAAAACATCATTTATAGCACTGTCTGAAACTGAAATTATATATAAATCAGAACTATTATTTAACAAGCTCAAATCATCGATTGCTTCTGCCTCAACACTGTTCGCTAAAACAGTTGCATTCTCAATATTTCTACTAAAGACTTGAACTATTTCAAAGCCTCTATTAATAAAAGCTGAAGCTAAATGTGTAGCAACATTTCCAGAACCGATTATTGTTATTTTTCCTTTCATCTTCTGCGCTTTTTGGTAGATGGATTTCTTAAATCTATCTCTGCAACATAATTCCACTTACCATTTTTTAAACTAAAACCATTATAAGTGAAATCGGGCCCATAATATCTAAAATCACCTTGATGCATTGGCTCTGCAGGCTCTAAATTATCAAACACAATCATTTTTACCTTTGGGTCATAACGAAGCATCATATTTACCCTTGAGCTATATTCAAAAACCACACGACGCTTTGTTGCACGCTCATACATAAAAATTGGCGAACCAAACACGACACGATTATTTCCCATAATTTTTATAACCTCTACAACTCTTATTTTTGTAAAAAGATTGTTACCATTATAGCCCAACAATATATAGTGAGTATCTTTTTTATGCTCAACCTCAATAATATCATAATATACAGCACCAAACCACTTTTGTGGTGAAAGTTGTGCACGCTCAGGACTTTTAATATTCTCTTTATCGTCATTTAGCAAAGTGACAGAAATTTTTGAATCGATATCTTGCCTTGTTACAACTGCACCATACATTTTCTGAATTCCATTTCGAAGTTGAATATTCCACGTGCAAATTTTCAAATTCTTATCATTGGAAACTAAAGTAGAAAGTTTCTCTAATCCGATAAACTTATCATCAAAAAGTGACTCATCATTTAATAGTGGAACTAGTTTAGCTTCAATTTTTTCGGATAGCTCCTCTTTTTCTCTATTATATTTAGATTCGACAATTCTTTGAAATGATAACTTTAACTCAATGTCTATCACGTCATAAACTAAATTCTCACCATAAGTGAAAAAGAGTTGATTATATATATTTTCATCTATGGAAAATTCTTTAGAATCAATTATCAAATCTTTATTTTCTGGAGTTAAAGTCTGAAAATCAATCTCATTATAAAATATAAAAACATTATTAGTTTCAGATAAATTCTTCACACCCCAAACAAGTCGAGGCTTATTATGCTCAAACTCAACTACTCCACCAAACACAAGCTGATTTGATTCTTTTAAAAAATTTGTTTTAAGATATTGAGATTCAAAATCAGTAGTAATTTTAACAATACTATCATTTAGTTGGGAAGTAAAATCTTGCCAATGAAAATCTTTCTCTGCATCGCTATATTGATTCATTTTATTAAATAATGAATCAATCAGCGCATTAGATGCGGAAAGAGTAGAAGTAATCAATAAAAAAAATATAAATAGATATATCCTCATTATATATTTTAAATTAATTTTTTGAAAATAGTAATAATTTCCTTTTTGTGCTAAAAAAAGAAACAATCTTTAAGCCAAATAAACCATTTGACTCAAAAATTTTTACTTTCTTTGATTTTCATTCAAAAAATTAAAATAAATGCTAAAAAGAATTCCTCATACTTACGTTATAATTTTTAGCCTAATCCTACTTTCAGCCATTGCAACTTGGTTTGTTCCTGGCGGCGAATATATCAATAACCCTGCATCTGATTCGGGCAGTGAGCTTATTTATCAACAGATAGAGAGTAAACCACAAACTTGGCAAATATTTTCTGCATTTTTTAGTGGCTTTGAACGTCAAGCTGGAATAATTATTTTCATCTTAATGATTGGCGGTGCATTTTGGATTGTAAATGATTCAAAAGCTATAGATACAGGAATACAATCGTTTATCAAAAAAACTCAGAAATTAGAAAATATAAAATTTTTTAAAAAACTTGGCGTAGGAAATATAATAGTTACATTCACAATGCTGATGTTCTCAGTTTTTGGTGCTGTGTTTGGAATGAGCGAGGAGACTATAGCATTTATAATAATATTAGTTCCACTTGCTATTTCATTAGGTTATGATTCAATTACGGGCGTTGGTATGGTCTTTTTTGCATCTGCACTTGGATTTGCGGGCGCAGTTTTAAATCCGTTTACCATCGGTATTGCTCAAGGACTGGCTGATTTACCACTTTTTTCAGGTATTGAATATAGGCTGTTTTGCTGGTTAGTAATTAATGTCTTGGGAATTGGTTTTATGTTACGATATGCCAACAAAGTCAAGAAAAACCCAAAAAAATCACCTGTTTATGAAGAAGATAGCTATTGGCGTCAACATATTAGTGAAAATCAAAATGAGCAAAATAACCATACATACAAAGCATCGTGGATAGTTTGGGCATTTCTTTCTATTGTTTTTGTGGTGGTTTCATTTATTTTCCCAATAACAAACCTCAAAATAGGTGTTGGTGAGGGATTTTCGTGGTATTTCATTCCACTATTAACCGTACTTTTTGTGATTTCGGGATATATTACTTTGAAAAAATCATCACCACTATTTGTACTCAATTTATTGGGCTTCACAATACTATTTTTAATTCTTGGTGTGCTCGGATATCAATGGTATATCAAGGAAATTGCCGCTCTATTCTTTTCAATGGGAATTTTATCCGGCATTGCAATGAGCTACAAAACTGATAAAATTGCTAATCTTTTTATTGCAGGTGCACAAGATATAATGTCAGCTGCATTGGTTGTTGGTCTTGCAGGTGGAATAATTATAATTTTGGAAGATGGAAATATTATTCACTCCATTTTACACTCAATGGCTTCTAAAATGCAAGATGCAGGTGAAATTGCTGCAGTTGGAATTATGTATGTAATTCAAACAATAATAAATATCGTAATTCCAAGTGGCTCGGCAAAAGCAGCACTCACAATGCCAATTATGGCACCATTTAGCGATTTAATTGGACTATCGCGCCAAGCGACAGTTATGGCTTTTCAATTTGGTGATGGATTCACAAACCTCATCACTCCCACTTCAGGTGTGTTAATTGGTGTTTTGGGAATAGCCAAAATACCTTATGCAAAATGGATTAAATGGATTATGCCGTTTATGATTATTCTGATTATTGTTGGATTTTTGCTTTTAATACCGACTGTAACGATGGATTTGAATGGGTTTTAAAATAATTATTCTAACATAAAAATTGTACTGTATTCATCACCAATATTTTCTTTGTATTTATTAATACCATCCCAAAAATCTAATCCTAACATCTCAATAGTTCGATATAGTGCAGACGATACTGTTGATTTATATAAAACTAATTTCAGTTCAAGCTTCTGATTTCTAGGAATACCATTAGATGAAGAAGATTGCGTTTCTGTGCTGCCTTTATATATGTATGAATCACTAAAATAAATCGTTGACGGTGATTCATAATTCCTTATTGCGCAACCTATAACACTTCCAGGGCCATTAATAACCGTAATATCATAACTATTCTCTGTATTATAAATAGTTATTCGTACGTTGCCAATCAAATTATCAAAGACATAACTATTTGAGCCATTATCTGATAGAGAATAAATATGCTCTTCTTTTGTACACGAAAATAAGAACAGAGAAAGAGTAAGAAAAAATAACAATAGTTTTGAAGTTTTCATAGTCATATAGCTTTTAGGTAGTTTAATATCATACATTTCAATTATATAAATATATAAAATGTTTATGAAATTTATTATAATTATCTATTTTATAAACTATAAGTTCTCAATCAATGTTTTTCAAACTAATTAATTATAAAAACTTTCACCTTTTTTAAAATTACTGTTGTCCGATAAAAATTTTGAGATTCGGTCGCCCTTACGTGGACGACCGAATCTCCTGTTTTGAAAAAAAACCTGTATTTACCTATGTGGTTAAAAAAAACCGATTTACTCTCTTAATTTTCAAAAACTAATTTGTCATTTTTTACTTTAATATTAATCTCCTCATCCTTTGAAACTTGGTCACTCAAAATTAATTTTGATAAATCATTTAAAATATACTTTTGAATTGCTCTTTTAACCGGTCTTGCACCATAAGCTGGGTCATATCCTGCATTTACAAGCCAATCGAGAGCTTTGTCACTTAATGATAATTTTATATCTTGCACACTAAGCATAGTTTTTACTCTGTCAAATTGAAGTTTTACAATTCGTCTAATTTGCTCACGATTAAGCGGTGTAAACATAATCAACTCATCAATTCTGTTTAAAAATTCAGGACGAATAGTTTTTCTCAGCAACTCCATAACTCCTTCTCGTGCCTTTTCACTTACCTCACCATCTCCTTCACCTGCATCTTCTTGCAAAATTTGTGCGCCTAAATTAGAGGTCATAATGATTATTGTATTTTTAAAATCAACTAAACGACCCTTATTATCTGTAAGTCGTCCATCATCAAGGACTTGCAAAAGGATGTTAAACACGTCAGGATGTGCTTTTTCAATCTCATCAAGCAAAATCACAGAGTATGGTTTCCGTCTTACAGCTTCGGTTAATTGTCCACCTTCATCATATCCAACGTATCCCGGAGGTGCTCCAACCAATCGAGAGACCGAGTGACGCTCTTGATATTCAGACATATCAATTCTTGTCATCAAATGCTCGTCGTCAAACAGGAATTCAGCCAACGATTTTGCCAACTCTGTTTTTCCAACACCTGTTGAACCAAGAAATATAAACGAACCGATAGGTCTATTTGCATCCTGCAAACCTGCTCTACTCCTACGAACAGCATCGGCTACAGCTTCAATAGCCTCTTCTTGTCCAATTATTCGTTTGTGAAGTTCACTTTCAATATCTAATAATTTTTGACGCTCGCTTTTCAACATTTTTGAAACAGGAATACCTGTCCATCTGCTTATAATTTGAGCAACATCCTCAGCATCAACTTCCTCTTTAATCATTGCTGAGTCAGACTGTTTTTCAGTAAGTTTTGATTTAAGAGCCTCAATTTTTTGTTCTGCATCTTTAATTTTTCCATACCTTAGCTCAGCAACTTTTTCATAATTTCCCTCACGCTCGAATCTATCAGCCTCAAACTTGAAATTTTCAATTGCATCTTTTTGAATTTGGATTTCATCTATTAAAGTTTTCTCTTCCTCCCATTTTGACCTATGAACTGCCAATTCATCTTTCAGTTCTGAAATTTCACCTGCAATAGAGTCTAAACGTGATTTATTATTTTCACGCTTGATTGCTTCACGTTCAATTTCTAATTGTTTGATTTTTCTCTCAATCTCATCAATTTCTTCAGGTACAGAATTCATCTCCAACCTAAGTTTTGATGCAGCTTCATCAATCAAGTCGATAGCTTTATCGGGTAAAAATCTGTCAGAAATATATCTTTTTGAAAGTTCAACAGCCGAAATTATTGCCTCATCTAAAATTCTAACTTTATGATGCGACTCATAACGCTCTTTCAAACCACGCAAAATTGAGATAGACGACAAAACATCAGGCTCATCAACCATCACAATTTGGAAACGTCTTTCAAGCGCTTTATCTTTTTCAAAATATTTTTGATATTCATTTAAAGTTGTTGCACCTATTGCTCTCAACTCACCACGAGCAAGCGCAGGTTTAAGAATATTGGCAGCATCCATTGCACCCTCGCCCTTTCCTGCACCAACTAATGTATGAATTTCATCGATAAAAAGGATAACCTCTCCATCACTACTAATCACCTCTTGAACAACAGATTTTAGACGTTCCTCAAATTCTCCTTTATATTTTGCTCCTGCAACCAATGCGCCCATATCAAGAGAGAAAATCTGTTTGTTCTTTAAATTCTCAGGAATATCACCATTTATTATTCTATGTGCCAAACCCTCTGCAATTGCAGTTTTCCCAACACCCGGCTCACCAATAAGAATAGGATTATTTTTGGTACGACGTGAAAGAATTTGCAAAATCCTTCTAATCTCCTCATCACGACCAATAACAGGGTCTAACTTACCTTTTCGAGCTTGGTCAATCAAGTTTATGGCAAATCTACCCAAAGCATTATAGGTATCCTCTGCGGTTGCGCTGTCAACACGCCTTCCTTGTCGTAGCTCCTTAATTGCTGCAAGAAGTGAACTTTCACTTGCACCTGCATCTTTAAGCATCTTTGCAACATCATTTTTCCCTTTTGTCAATGCCAATAAAATATGTTCAATAGATGAAAACTCATCACCCATATCTTTGGCAAGAGAAAATGCATTTTGTAAAGTACTAGAACTATCTCTACTCAAATATGGCTCACCACCTGAAACTTTAGGATAAGATGCTAAAATACTGTCCAAAATGTGAGTAATGTTGGCGACACCGGTTTTATCAAACAAAAATTTAACTAATTGCTCTTCCGTTTGTAAAACTCCTTTTAATATATGGCCAGGTTCAACGGCTTGTTGACCTTGACTAACAGCAATCTGAACAGCTTGTTGAACAGACTCTTGTGCTTTTATTGTAAATTGATTTAAGTTCATAACAGTATAAGTTTTATAAATTCAGTTATGAACTTTCAAAAAAAAGACCAACTGGGAATTGGTGACTTTTTGTCTTATTTTACAAGACTTTAGATGACAGAAAGGCAGCCTTGTGTTGTTGTTTTTACAGAATTACGGTCGCCCACGCAGGGGCGCCCCTACCTTTGCAACCAATCTAATAACGCTACTTTTTCCGCTGTGGAATCGTCCTTCATTCAAATTTATTTCACGTTCTTCGATATATAAAATGTCCAAGTCTTTGAAATCACTTTCAATTTGTTCTTTTGTATAAAGCATTTCCAACGAAGATGGGCCTCCATTGTGTGGAAATAATTTTCTAAGTTCAAGTTGTTTTTGGGTATATGCTTCTAAAACAACTATACCACTAACTTTAAGAGAGTCTATAACTTTTTTATGAAAATCTTCTCTTAACATATCAGGAAAATGAGCAAATATTAGAACTGCAAAATCAAATTCATTTTTATAATCTAATTTAGCAATATCTTTTATTATATATTCAATTTTCACATTTTCCTTTTTGGCAAGTGCTTCAGCTTTCTTTTTTCCTTCGGTGCTAACATCAACTGCCACTACATTAGCACCCATTTTTGCAGCAAAAACAGAATTTCTCCCTTCCCCTTCTGCAACAAAAAGTGCTTTTCCAGCTAATTTATATTTATCAAAGGCCTCTTTAAAGAATTCATTAGGCTCAACGCCATAAACATACTCTTCACCTTTAAATCTACTGTTCCAAAAAACTTCAGCTCCCATAAATCTATTAAACTATATTACTATACTCTATTAAAAAAACGAAAGGCATAAATGTTCAATTTATGCCTTTCTATTCTTAAAAAATTAGCTTAATATCTACTCCTCTATTTCAATCATTGTAAAAGGAATTTTTATAATTGATTGGTAATCCTCCCCTGCCTCAAACATATCCTCATCATCTTCTTCATAAAACCAATTCACTTGAACTTTTTTTCCTTTTTTGTATAGTAATTCGAGTTTTTTCAAAATATCAAGAATACATTTAGACGAACTTGTGTTAAAATATTCAAGCTGAATATTAACATTTGTCGTATCTAAAGGCGATTCACTATATCGTTCCAACCAATCTATTAATGGTTTATAAAATTCGATAGAGTTCTCCGGTATTGATCTTCCCTTAACTTCTATTAATCCAACTTCACCATCAAAACGAATATAAGGTGTCTTAGTACTACCTTCACGAATAATTGTTTCCATTATAAAATTAACTTATATAAACATCCATTGATAAAAAAGAGTATTTATCATCTTGTGTATAAATATAATACTCTAACTTATTACCAGTTTTTCTTACCATATCTAAAAGCCCCAACCCTGCGCTATTGGGCGATGCTTGCTGATTATTAAGTACATCTCTATATATCAATACAATATCTTCATCAGAAAGAGAATTGACCATCTTTAGTCTCTCTTCCACTTCTTTCATTCTCTCTTTTCTTAAAAAATTTCCTGTAGATATACGATAGAAAGTTCTATCTTTTGAAAGAACCAATGTTCCAAATCTTGGAACTATCTCTACATCAGCTGACAAAGGAGGTGTATCTGCGTGATGATATAGATTTTGTACACACTCTAACAATACATTAAAAACCTTTTTACGTTTATATAGCTTGATATCGCTTTTCATCAAATTATTTTCAACAGAATTAAGCGTCTCTGTTATCTTCTCAGAAGTAACAGAGCCCGAAAACTTATGAATGATATCACCATTCAGTTTTTGAAAACACCATTGATTGTAATCGAATTTCATAGCATTGTTAATAGTTAATAACAAATATATTAAAAAATATAGATTTATCTAATTTGTTGATATAAAAATAGTCTAGTTTTTAGTTTTTTCTACCTAAAGAAACATTTTATATACCATCACCCATCATAAAGCCAGAAAATCTAAACTTCTCTTGCAAAATTCTACTATTTGGTGCCACATCAGAAGTTACCCACACGTTACCACCAATTATTGTATTTCTTCCTATTCTAATACGTCCTAATATTGTTGCTTGAGCATAAATAATAACATTATCTTCAACAATAGGGTGTCTATCAATTCCTTTAATAGGATTTCCCTCTTCGTCAAGTGGAAAACTTTTAGCTCCTAATGTTACACCTTGATAAATTTTCACATTCTTGCCAATTATAGAAGTTGCACCAATAACAACACCTGTACCGTGGTCAATATTAAAAGCTTCACCAATTTTGGCGCGTGGGTGTATATCAATTCCTGTTTGTGAATGAGCCATTTCTGATATAATTCGAGGAATTAAAGGCACACCAAGAGTTAACAATGTGTGAGCGATTCTATAATTTGTAATAGCCCTAATACCAGGGTAGCAAAATATAACTTCAGCTTGACTTTGAGCTGCAGGGTCGCCCAGAAATGCAGCTTCTACATCTAAAGATAAGATTGAACGAAGCTCAGGAAGTTTTTCTATGAAATTCAGAGCTATTTCCTGTGCTTTTAACTTAACTTCTGAATATACAAAATTATCATTATCAGAACAGCTAAAACACAAACCAGCAAACACTTGCTCTTTAAGCTTTTCATACAACAATTCCACATTCACCCCAATATAATATTTAACACTTTCGGGACGTGTGGGCGAACCTCCATAATAACCAGGAAAAACTATCTCACGAACTAACTCAACTATCTCTGATATCGTCTGAATAGAAGGAGTTGGATGTTCAGGATGATGTCTATGACACATAGACTTAAATGACTCTTCTTCTGATAAAGAGCTAATTACCTCGCGTATGCTTTGTGGATATTCTCTACTATTCATAATCTTCTCTTTTTAACCATTTATTAATAATGCTCAAAGCATTTTTACGTCTTTCTTCACCAAAACCTCTCACTAATTTATAATCAATATTGTAATATTCAAGTTCTTGGCGATACTTTTCAAAAAGAATTTCTCTTTTATCTCCATTCTCTCTAACACCATCAGCTTGCCAATCAAGATCAGGATAACATAGTAACACTAGATTAGGCTTATATGTTCTTATTGCTTTATCGAGCCAAATGGGACATTTTTTATATACCTCTTCAAACCAAACTTTTGTGATAATTAAAAAAGTATCATAAATTACAATATCACCTTTTCCTGCATTGCGTTTATCTATTAAATAAGATGCACACTGCCGTTTTGCAATTGTTTCAACATCTGCAAATTCATATTTTCTATCTAGTTGCTCAACATAATTCCTTGCATATTCTTCTGACTTATTTATTTTGAAATAAGATGTCAAATATTTTGCAAGAGTTGACTTACCTGATGATTCTGGACCTGAAATAACAATAAAAATCATAACTATCTATTTATAGTTACAGATAATTCTCGGCGCCATTTGTAATAACCGACAACAGCCATTAATGTATAAATAACAAATAGTCCTGATGTTATATACATACCTTTTATAACATACATTCCCATTGAGAAAGAGTTAATTGCAATCCAAAATAACCAATTTTCTAATACTTTTCTAGCAAGCATCCAAGTTGCTACAATGCTTGCTGCAGTTGTGAAAGCATCTCCCAACGGATAAAAAGCCTCTGGAATATCTAGTAAACTAGGAGTATATTTTAATATAAAATATAAAATCATCTGTAAAATAAACAGAGAGGAAAGTGCTAATAACCAATTTGATTTAGTCAGAGTTATAGTTGATATGGATGTTTGATTTTTTTTGTTGTTTTTTCCTTTTCCCATCCAATGTATCCAACCATAAACACTTACAACAAGATAATAAAATTGTAATCCCATATCAGCATAGAGCTGATTATTGTAAAATATTATAAGATAGAATGAGGAAGTGGCAAAACCCAAAAACCATAACCATATATTTCCATTAATAGAAAGGAATAGATATGCTACAGCTAATAAAGCACCAGTAAATTCAATCCAATTAGATAAGATAAATTGCAACATTATTTATTTTCGTATTATTTAATCTACAAAAATAAAAACTTTT
>CAZHHH010000055.1:0-16568 GCA_964532085.1 uncultured Marinilabiliaceae bacterium | reverse complement strand
GGCTAATAATAGCAAGCATTACAGGAGTATGAGTAAAAGCGGATATACAATTTAATTAATTAAAATATCATAAAACTGATGTTAAACAGATATTTAGAATGTGTAAAACTAATTAAATTAAGTATTTTTGTGCAGTTTTAAATAAAAGCTATAAATACTAACAAGTATTAAGAGCATTTTGTTTTATGAACCTACCTAATCTTTTTAAACCAGGAATTAAATAAATATAAATTATAAATCAGAAAAAATGGCTTACAAAAAAGTATCTGCTGAAGAAGCAGTAAAAGTAATTAAGTCTGGCGACCGAATTCATTTGAGCAGTGTTGCTGTTACACCATGGGCTTTGATAAGGGCTATGGTTGAACGTGGTCGCAACAAAGAGTTTAACAATGTAAAAATTCAGCATATTCATACAGAGGGCGATGCTCCTTATGCAGAAGCTGAATTTGAAGGTGTCTTTCAACTAGAGTCATTCTTCGTTGGAGCCAACGTAAGAAAAGCAACTCAAGCTGGATATGCTGATTACATTCCTGTATTCCTAAGTGAAACTCAAAAATTAATCCGTCAAGGATATTTAAAAGTAAATATTGCAATGGTTCAGGTATCACAACCAGACAAACATGGTTATGTGTCACTTGGTACATCAGTTGACGCAACATTAGCAGCAATTCAAAATGCAGATATCGTTATAGCACAAGTTAATAAATATGTACCACGCGCTTGGGGTGATGCTATTTTCCATTCAAGCAAAATTGATTATGTTGTTGAGCACGACGAACCACTATATTCTCATGTAAATCCTCCAATAACTGATGTTGAAAAAGCTATTGGTAGAAATGTTGCAGAATTAGTTGAAGATGGTGCTTGCTTACAAATGGGTATTGGTGGTATTCCAAATGCAGTACTTGCAGAGCTTGGAAATCATAAAGACCTTGGAATCCATACAGAAATGTTCTCTGACGGAATTCTTCCTTTAGTAGAAAAAGGCATTATTACTGGCAATAAAAAACAGATAGATAAAGGTAAAATTGTTGCTTCATTTATTATGGGTACTGATAAACTATATGAGTTTATTAATGATAATCCAATGGTTGCAATGATGGATGTTGAACACACAAATAGTGTTGATATCATACGCAAAAACAAGCGAGTTACCGCTATTAACTCTGCAATTGCAGTTGATATTACTGGTCAAGTTTGTGCTGACTCAATAGGAACTACATTTTATTCTGGTGTAGGTGGTCAAATTGATTTCATCAGAGGAGCTGGACACTCAAAAGGTGGAAAACCAATTATTGCAATGCCATCTGTAACAAATAAAGGCATTTCAAAAATTACTCCTACACTCTTAGAAGGTTCAGGAGTTGTTACAACAAGAGCAAATATGCACTGGTTAGTAACTGAATTTGGCGCTGTTAACCTTTATGGTAAAACATTGCAAGAGAGAGCTAAGTTAATTTTAAAAGTTGCTCATCCTGATCATAGAGAGATGCTAGACGAAGCCGCTTTCAAAAGATATGGTTCTCATTATCATTTTGTGCAAAAATAATTTGATAATAAAATATAATTCTAAAAGGGTGCCAAAAACGGCACCCTTTTTTGTTGCCCAAAGTTCACAATTACCCCAAAACGAGGAAAAACTCCACACATTTTGCGCTCCCCAAAAACAAACCACCACTGACTATCAGCATCTTATATTTTTGGCACACTTATCTCTATATATAAAGACAGAAACCAATTAATAAGAGATGAAAAAAGTAGAAGAAAAATTTTATTCACTATTTGTAACAATAGTTTTATATTTTCTAAGTATTAAAAAAAGGTTCTTATTATTTAAGAATTAATATAGAGTTTGTTGAGTAGTCCTAAATAGATTCGTTTTAGTTGAAAGAAGGTTGGAGTTAATTCTCCAGCCTTTTTTTTAGAGTATTTAAGCTATTTGCCATCTATTATCATTGTTTTTAAACTCTTATTTATTATGTTTGGCTCATAGTTACACTACTATGTGGACTCAGATTTCAAATCTTAATTAAAATATCCAACTAAAACTTTTCCATATTATATGAAGCGAATCTTAATCGTTGAAGATGATATTGTTTTTGCCAAGATGCTAGAATCCTTTTTAACAAAAAAGGGGTTTAAGCCATTTTGTGCTACAAGTAAACAAGATGCAATTGACAAAACATCTAAAAATCAATACGACTTATTTTTATTAGATTATAGGCTCCCTGATGGAACTGGTTTGGATATTGTTCAACACCTAAAAGTGAAGAAACAATCTTTTATAGCAATTATGATGACAAGTTTTCACGATGTTAGAACTGTAGTAAGAGCAATGAAAATGGGTGTTTCTGACTTTATTACAAAACCTGTCAATCCAGATGAACTACTAATGCTAATTCATCATTTTTTAGAAGAGAAGAGCTCCTCAAGTAGTACAAGCAACTTATCTTCAATTGATGAAAGACATTTTATCACTGGAGAAAGTTCTGTATCTAAAAAGCTAGATGAGTTTATTAGCTTGGTAGCTCCAACAGATATGTCTATAATTATTGAGGGAGAAAGTGGAACAGGAAAAGAATATGTTGCTAGACAAATTCACTCAAAAAGCCGAAGAGCACAAACTCAATTTGTACCTATAGATTGTGGGGTGCTCTCTAAAGAACTTGCTGCTGGAGAACTTTTTGGCTATGTTAAAGGAGCATTTACTGGCGCTTTGGTCGATAAAAAAGGACAATTTGAATTAGCATCAGGCGGTACACTCTTTCTTGATGAAATTGGCAATCTCTCATACGACGTCCAAGTACAACTTCTAAGAGTTTTACAAGAAAAAGTTATTCAACCAGTTGGCAGCGATAAATTAATACCTATCAATGTCAGAATTATAGTTGCCACAAATGACAACTTGCTTGACTCTGTAGAAGAAGGCGAATTTAGAGAAGATTTATATCACAGACTTAATGAATTCAAATTATCTATACCATCACTTAAAGAACGAGGCGATGATTTAATGATTTTTGCTAATCACTTTATATCTGAGGCTAATAAAGAACTTGATAGAAATGTAAAAAAGCTATCTTCAGAAGTTATCAAAATGTTTAATGAGTATGAATGGCCTGGCAATTTAAGAGAATTAAGAAACTCCATCCGTAGAATGGTGCTATTAAGCCAATCAGAAGAAGCTGGCAAAGAGTTATTACCAGAAGAGATGACAAACTATTTATCTTCTAACAAAATAACTATTTCATCATCTACTAATTTAAAGAAAATTCAAGCTGAGATTGAGAAAGAGCAAATTACAAATGTTTTAAAGTCTGTAAAGTATAATAAAACTAAAGCAGCTAAACTTCTAAATATAGATCGCAAAACTTTATATCATAAAATTAAAAGATACAACCTAGAGTCATAGCATCTATGTTACCTTTTTATTTTCTTCAAAAATTCTGAAGCAAATATAAAATTATCTAACTCTTCATTACCACTATCCATGATTTCATCTTTGTTCCCTTCCCAATGTTTTTCTCCATCATGGATAAAGATTATATTATCCCCGATGCCAAAAACAGAACTCATATCATGTGTATTAATAATAGTGGTCATATTAAACTCAATTGTTAGTTCTTTAATTAGCTCATCAATAACAATCGCTGTTTGTGGGTCTAATCCAGAATTGGGCTCATCACAGAAAAGATATTTAGGATTCAATGCAATAGCTCTTGCAATAGCTACGCGCTTTTGCATTCCCCCACTTATCTCTGAGGGCAACTTTTTTTCGGCTCCGTCAAGATTCACTCTGTCTAAACAGAACATAGCACGTTCACGACGTTCTTCATAGCTTTTGTCCGTAAAAATATCCAAAGGAAACATCACATTCTCTTCAACAGTCATGGAGTCAAAAAGTGCAGAACCTTGAAATAACATACCAATCTCTTCTCGCACATTTTTCCTCTCATTTTTAGACATCTTTAAAAAATCTTTTTTATCATAAAGAACCTCTCCTTTTTCTGGAGTAAATAGTCCAACAATAGATTTCAAAAGCACTGTTTTGCCTGACCCACTGCGCCCAATAATTAGATTAGTATTCCCCTTTTTAAATGAGGTGGAAATATCTTTTAGAACTGTTTTGTCTTCAAACGATTTATATAAATTTTTAACTTCTATCATGTTAACATTAGTTGAGTTAAGAGTAAATTGAAAAGCAGAATTTGAACACTACTTACAACTACTGCTTTTGTACTACTTTTTCCTACTTCAAGTGAACCTCCAGATGTATTATACCCATAATATCCTGAAATAGTAGTAATTAGAAATGCGAAAATCACAGATTTTATTAATGAATAGACTATATAAAAAGGTACAAAAGCATATTGTGCACCATATATAAACTCTTCTGATGGAACGACACCAGTAAAACTACCAGCCAACCATCCTCCAAAAACACCTACAAACATACTTATTAATACTAAGAAAGGCATCAATGTTACCAATGCTACTACTTTAGGTAACATTAAAAAACCCACAGAATCGATACCCATAACATCTAGGACATCAATCTGCTCAGTTACCCTCATCGTACCAATTTCTGATGCTATATGAGAACCCACCTTACCAGCTAAAATCAATCCCACAACTGTACTCGAGAACTCTAGTAGCATAGTATCTCTTGCACCAACTCCTACAGTATATTTTGGAATAATAGGGAGCTCAATATTATAAGCAAGTTGCAAAGTGATAACAGCACCCATAAAAAATGAGATTATCAATACAATACCTATAGAATTAACTCCAAGAGCATCCATCTCTTTTATTAATTGTTTAAAAAATACACGATGCTTTGGTGGACGAGAAAATATTCGCTTAATAAAAGCTGTATACCGTCCAATTTCCTTAATTATATTTATTAACAACATATCCTTTAAAGATAAATAAAATCTCATTTATTCATAAAATACTGAAAACAAAAAATATTTTTTCTATATTTATGACATTATACAAAGAAATAAAAAACATAGATATAAATAAATTAATATTGCTATTAATATGAATAAAAAAACATATTGTGTAATAATGGCTGGTGGTGTTGGCAGCAGATTTTGGCCATTAAGTAAGAACGATACCCCAAAACAATTCTTAGACATTTTAGGAATGGGTAAGAGTTTAATAAGACAGACTTTTGAAAGATTTTTACCTATATGTCCAATTGAAAATTTTATAGTAGTTACAAATGCTGAATATAGCGACCTAGTTTTAAGGGAGCTACCAGAAATAAAAGTGAGTCAAATTCTTTCTGAACCATTTAGACGAAACACTGGACCATGTATAGCATATTCTAATTCATATATAAGAAGCAAGCAAGAAGAAGCTACAGTTGTTGTTACACCTGCTGACCATTTAATCATTAATGAGAATGAATTTATTGATGCGATAAAAAAAGGTGTAAATTATGCTTCAAAAAATGATATTTTATTAACATTAGGTATAAAACCTCATAAACCTGAGACTGGATATGGATATATTCAGATTGGAGAAGAGATAAAAGGTGAGAACTTAATAAATCAAGTAAAAACATTTACTGAGAAACCAAACCTTGAGTTGGCAACTATATTCTATGAAAGCGATGAATTCTTGTGGAATAGTGGTATTTTTATTTGGAGATTAAGTAGCATAGACAAAGCTTTTGATGAATTACTACCAGATGTTCAACAACTATTTAAAAAACTTGATGTTAAAATAGGAACAGAAGAAGAAAAAAGCTTTTTAAATAAGACATATACAGAATGTAAAAATATATCCATCGACTATGGTATTCTTGAAAAAGCTGAGAATGTAGTGGTTCAAACCACTAATTTTGGATGGTCTGATTTAGGAACATGGACTTCACTTTACGAGTACTCTGCTCAAGATAAAGATTCAAACTCAATTGTTAATGGACGTGCATTACTATATGATACTAAAAATAGCATAATTAGATTACCAAAAGATAAAATTGCAGTTATACAAGGATTAGACAACTATATAGTTGTAGATTCTGGTAATGAACTTTTAATATGCCCTAAGAATAATGAGCAACAAATCAGACAATTTACTACCGATGTAAGTACAGAATTTGGAGATGATCACATATAAAAAAACCGGGTATAAAACCCGGTTTTTTTATTTCATTATATGAGAAAACTATTTGTTATAGTTTTAAAACTGCCATAAATCATGCTCAAATTGGAAGATGCTATGCTTTATTCTTTCAGATTCTAATGCAGCGTCTATACCCATTGAATATGATTCAATATTTCTATTATTATAGACGTTAGTCTCCTGAGTTATATAACTTCCAAAGTATCTCTTAATAAAGATATCATCAAAAGATCTTCTTTGTGCATCATTCGTAAAGTTAAAGACCTCATGTTTTGCTAACAACTCTCTAGCTTCTGGGAAATAAATCCAAAATGTTTGCCTTTTTTCAGGTTCACCCGCTTCATTTATAGACTCTCTAATAGGACACATTCCCATTATTCTTACATCCATTCTTGAATATGTTTTATCGAAGTACCAAATCTCTTTCACCATAATTTGTTTTACTTCATCAAGTCGCATATCACGTGTGACCTCTTGCTCAATCTCTTCGCCAGTATCAGGATTAACAACTATCTGAGTTTCAGTTGTAGCACCCATCACTCTCTGAACATCGTCAATACTCATCATAACCTTGAACTCATCATCGTGAGTTGAATAAGCTGGAAGTCCATAAAATTGAATGCCATGAACAAAAAGACCAACTAAACTATATCTATCATCACTAAAATCTGTTGGATAGTATAGCGGAAGGTTAATTTTTTCACGTAAGTCGATAATTCTCCATACTTTTTTAGACCATACTATATCAGCCTCTCTTAAAGATGGATAAGGAATAGGCTTTTTATTAGCTATATGCTCTTTCTCAAAAATATTATCTAATGGACGAGCTGCTAACTCTTCATATTCTTGTGCATTAATTTGAGTAAAAAATGTTAACCCAAAAACTGCAATTAATAAAATAAAAATCTGTTTTCTCATATCTATATTTTTATATAATTAAAGTATATACTATTTAATCTATAACTAATGCAATTGAACTCAAAGGTCTTCTTCTCTGATCTGGTCCAACTGCTTCAATGTCCGAGATAAATACTCTCTGACCTCTAGCAGAACGTCTCAATAAGTCTTTCTGCTCTTCTGTAAACATTGAACTATTTGACACTTGCTCTTGCACATAACCACCTACTGTTGTTGAAACCGTAAACTTAGTAACTCTAAATTTTAGGTCAAACTCAAAGTTCTCCATGTCTGCCATTATACCCATCTGAGCTAATAATACAGCTTTAGGGATTAGCCCACCAATTTGGTTATTAACTTTAGCAACTGGATCTGGTACTCTTCTAATTCTAAACTTCTTATTACCTAAACTCTGAACTTTTCCATCGATATCGGCACTAACAGAAATTACTGCCTCTTTTCCGGAAGAACCAGTATTTGGTCTTACGACGTAATCTGCCCCTTGTTTCACAATACGAGCATTTGTTATATTAGGTCTTAAGTTCTCAGAAGGAATACCAGGTGCAGAAATTTCTACTGGGTTATCAACGCCCTCATAAAACAGGTTCATCTTCGATGGAGATATAACTACGTTTGGTTGTGCTACAATATATTCTCCTGAAACAGGGTGTGTATCATAACCAGACCCATCAGGTCGCATTACTGAAATTTCTCCAGACCAAGTTTTCTTTCCAACAGAAGTAGCTGGTACTTTTAAAATACCTCTTCCTAACTCAACATTTAACTCTACGCCATCTACTCTTACAATAGGTGGTTGAGTAGTATCCCTAGCAGCCATCATAATTTCTGCATAATACTCTCCACCTCTCATTATATAATCAGATTTAGGAATTACCAATGCTTCTATAGAGTTGAATTTAAATGACCCTTCATCTATTTTATTGTATAAATATCTTACAACATCAGATTGCATATTTCTAACATTAGCCTGTAACTGGCTAAGTAAAGCTAGAGATGCTGCGAGTGGCAAACTTACAAATTTCTCACTCTCCCATGTTTTTTGAACATTGTCTTTTTTCTCTGGGTCATCTGTATTTAATGCTTTATCGATAGTTGCTTTTAATGCAGAATCTTCTTCAAGAACATAAGATTGAAGCAACTCTCTATATGCTAACATTCTTTCTTTTAGCTCCTTACTTCTTGCACCTGCCCTTTCTGTAATCATTAATTGAGCAGCTATATCTTGATTAGATATAGACGGGAATTCATCTTCTGGACCATACTCTGGGCCATCAGCTGTATGTACAAATAATTCTTTTAAACTTTGTATATAATCTACTAAACTATCAGCTTCTTTTCTTATCTCTCCACTTTTTTCAAAATAAGGGCCAACTTTAGCTGCATTCATTGTATTTGCACTTTCAAAGTCACTATATATACTTTCTATTTTTGCCTCGACAGACTCTTTTGATTGTAGAATACTTTGATCTACAAGTACAAAAGCATTTAATAATTCACCAGAAACATTTATCGCCAACAATGCTGTTAAGAACAAATACATCATTCCAATCATCTTTTGTCGGGGCGTTTCGGGACAGTTACCACCAGCCATATATATTAATTAAATTCTGTTCGTAATCAATTTTTTATCGTGCTCTACCACCAGAACCCATAACACTTAGCATATTACCATATATAGTATTTAGCTCTACTAATGATTGTGCCAAAGTGTCAACCTCTTGTTTATATTTAGTTGTACTAGGAATAGATGCTTTCAATTCCTCTCCTATTGTTGTAAAATTCTCTATTAGCTCCTGTGCAGCATTAGTTTGTATTGCTAAACTATTTAATTGCAATTCGTAAGCAGAATTAATCAGAGATAACTTCTCATTTGCTGTAGATATTCCAGATGTGTACTGCTCACTATTTTTTGAAACTTTTTCTAATTGCTCTTCCATCGCTACACTAAATGAACTGTATGCTTCTGAAAGTTTGTTTGTACTCTCTGTTACTGTATTTGAAAAACTCTGGCTAACATCTGATATACTAGTAAAACTTTGATTTAAGATATCAGCTGCTTGATTTACCGAAATTTGCTTAGTTGCAAACTCACCAATAGAATTTGCTGCATCTTTCATACTTTCAGTATATGCACTTGTTGCTAAAGTAGTTTCTGATATATCAGCAAGACTATTTGCAGTTGTAGATAGTTTTTCTAATCCTTGTTGCAATTTTAGCAAGTCTTTCTGATCTATATTTGGTACACCAGCAATTGACATAGCTGCTCCAACTGCGTTTCCTCCACCTTGTGCAACGGCTCCACTACTTGCACTTGCTCCCGAAGAAACAGGTGCTGGCGCTTGTTGTGCTTGTGCAGATACTCCTGATGCAGGTGCTGCTGTACCAAAAGTTCTTGGTTCTAAACCTACTAATTCTGGAAAAACTAAACTCCAATCTGGCATTTCATACGGAGGCTCAAATGCTGATAGAAAAAATATTACAATCTCTGTACCCATCCCAACCAATAACATAAAACCTGCTCCTGGATAATGTTGAATTTTAAAAAGAGCCCCGGCTAATACTAAAGCTGCACCGATACCATACACTTTAGCCATTATATTTTTATAAACAGGACTATGAAAAAAACTAGTTCCACTCATTATTTACTATATTAACAACGTTATTTTTAATACTATTAATTACCAATATAATCTCTTACGCATCTAAAACCAACAAACGATTTTGCCGAATCTTGATATTCATACGTACGTGTTGAGTTTTGTAAGAATAGTCCTACATCCTTCCATGAACCACCTCTTATCACTTTTCTTTTCAATACATGGTGATCTTGAGGTAATGCATTATATTTATAATCTGGATTAATATCATGTAAAAATGCATATGCAGTTTCATCAAAAGCTGTTTCAGTCCACTCGGCTACGTTACCAGCCATATCATATAAACCAAAATCATTCGGTGCAAAAGAACCCACTTCCATTGTATGTGTACCACCATCATCGGCATATCTTCCTCTTAATGGTTTAAAGTTTGCTAAGAAACATCCCTCATTATTTCTTGTATACATTCCACCCCAAGGATAAACACTGTGTCTAAGCCCACCGCGAGCAGCATACTCCCACTCCGATTCTTTTGGTAATCTATATCTCATTACAGGTGGTTGACCTTTCGATGTTAGGAAATTATTTAACAATTCTGAACGCCAGATAGAAAATGCAGTTGCTTGCTTCCAAGTTACTCCAACAACTGGATAGTTATCAAATCCTGGATGCCAGAAATACATCTCTGTCCAAGGCTCATTAAACGAATAAGTAAAGTCTGAAATCCATACTAATGTATCAGGATAAACATTTACTTCATCTTTCATAATAAATGCAGATCTATCATTAATTTGAATTGTCTCTCCAAATTGATTTTTCACTTCACCTTCATAACGATTGGTTTCATAATTAAATCTATTTGTTTTCTTTGCTGCTTGTTGCAAATCAACCCACTGATACTCATATACCAACTTTCTTGTATCGAACTCTCTTCTTTGGAAAAATCTTTCATGCTCTGCCAGATACATCTCCTCTAGCACTTCTGAATACTCTTCGTTATCATATTGCAATCTTGTTTTCCAATTTAATAAAGGAGGCTCAATAGGATTTCCGTATCTATCCTCAGATATTAAAAATTCATCGAATTGCTCTCCAAGAATTGATCTCGCAATACTATCACGAACCCAATAAACAAATTGGCGATATTCATTATTTGTAATTTCTGTATCGTCCATCCAAAATGATGAAACAGAAACTGTTCTTGTCTGGGTCGTCATCGAATTCGTTAAATCTTCATCATTAGTTCCTAATGAGAAGCTACCTTGTGGAATAAATACCATTCCATAAGGATCTGGTTCATAAAACGAAGCACTTCGGCGCACCCCGACCAACTCTCCATTACCGGACTTTCCGCATCCTGATAAGATAATGAGTAACACTAAACTGAGGGTAAGTACATTCTTCATAATTTCCGAATAATCTTATTATTGTCTATATACAAAATTCAACTTATTTATAAATATCTCACACTTTTATATTGTTTTACTCTCTTCTCTCTGAAGATTTCAAAAGAATATCCAACCATAATCTCATGACTACCATTGCTACCTGCATTTGATAATGCCGACGTGGTGATGTCATAGCTATATCCAAACCTAATTCCGCTTTTAAGCTCTAATCCCAAGAGCACAATAACTGCATCTTGAACTCTATAACCTAAACCGACCCAATATTTTTCATAAACTCTCAAATTTACATTTAAATCTGTTTGAATTGACCCTCTACTATATTTAACAAAAGCTGAAGGGTTTAATTCTAAAGCTCTTTCACTAATTTTATATCTATATCCACTTGTCAAAAAAAAGGTTCGTGGGATATATACGTTTAACTCATCTTTAAAGTTTGGTTTTGGTGCTAATAAATGCAAAACAGATGCTCCAATATAGTAATTTAATCCAGAATACCATACTCCTAATCCCATATCAAACGTGAAACCTTCAACTTTACTTAATGGGATTGAAGGGTCTGTTTCACTATGATAATCTCCACCAACTGACGGCCTTAAAATTACTTTTGACCCATCAAAACTTTGATTTATAATACCTAAGTTTAAACCTATGGCAATTTCTCTATCACCCATTAATTCGTATCTCTGCGATGCTAATGCTTGAATAGAGATATTTTGAAAAAAACCAATCTCATCGTTTTGTAAAACTAAACCAACTCCTCCTTTATTGTTGAGGAAATTTGCTGCCATATCTGCACCAAGAACCGTTGTTACTGGTGCGCCCTCAATTCCGACCCATTGCGTCCGATTTAGCAACATAACATTTGCTTGACCAGAAGCACCTGCATAAGAGGAATTAATGAGTAAAGGTAACTGAGAATTATGACTTATTTGTGGGTCATACTGACCAATTACTTCAAAACAACAACAAAAGAACGTAAAAAAAACTAAAAAAAAGAAATGTACGCTCTTATTTTTTATTTTTTTGTAAAATAAGTTAAATAAATTCATGCTTATTGGGGAAATTTTCCACAAAAACTGTCTTTGTTTTCTCCCATTTTGATTAGCAAGAACTGTCTTCATATACTATAAAAATATAAAGAAGGTTTCAATATTTTTTTTATTTTGACTGATTCTAAAATATAACCTCCTGTAATTTAACTCTTTAATTTAAATCTATTCTTTTTTACTTGTTTTTCTTAATCCAAACATCAGGTATTGTTCCATTTAAAGCTTCTAAATAATCGTGATAATGACATGGAACAAGCTGATTTTCACCAGCTATTGTTACCCCTATCCACCACCTATTATTTAGCTTGTTATGATAAAATTTTATATTTATATCAACATCAGCAAAAGGTACAACATACACCTGATACTCTTTAATATCTTTAAACGGATAATCACCGTTTCTATTATTCACCCCGGTTATAAAGTGCCAAATCATCTGTGCTGCTAATAAGCAATCAGCTTTTTTATTTGGGGTCTCAAAAATACCATAAATTTTTAAAACGTCACTCAGTCCTGCATATTTTGACATAGCGCACGCTGAGTTAGGAGTCAATCCGTGAGGTGAAATAATATCATCAGTCCACTGAGGCTGATTTGCAACAATTCTATAATCAATAGAGACAAAATCTGCTGGACGCAAAAGAACTTCTACTAAGTTAATATTTTCATTTAATATTTGTCCTAACCACAGAACCTCACTCTCATACTTTTTCAAAAAACTTAAGCCAAAATCTGATTGTAAAAAATTCTGTAAACCGAAAAAGTCCACATCAATTGAGCTTACCATCTCCTTATTAGCCAACTCTTGCAACCACCCCTGTGATGTTATGTTTTCCTCCCCTGCATCAATCAATGCATCACCTACAACAAGCTGCATGCTCTTTGAATGACTCGCTACAGACTCAACAATTGGAACAGTTAAATCATGCGAGCCTCCAATTAATATTATTACAACATCTTCATTTAAGAAATATTGAACAACATCTTTTAATGCTTGATATCTATCATTTATTGTATTCCCTTTTATGTCACCTGCATCATAAATTTGCATAGTTGATATATCTTTTAGGGAATATAGACTTTTTCTTATCTGATTTGGAGATTTTTCACACTCACTATTATTTATACTATTTCTAGACTCTGGCACTCCAATAATAACCACTCCGGTTTTTACGTTTAAAAACCACTCTTTATCTCCACTATAAAAGGAGGTATTATCACCTAAACTTTCGCCTTTTTTAAAATTTGGAAGTTTATAATAACTATCCTTATAAGGTTCAAAATAATGATGAATACCTTCCATTCTATCTATTTTTTACTACTAGTTTTCTTTTTAGCTGTAGTTTTTTTAGCAGCTGTACTCTTCTTTTTTGTAGTTTTAGCTTTAGCAGCGGTTTTTTTCTTACCTGTTTTTCCTGCTTCTTCTATTAGCTTCATACAATCTTCTAGTGACAATGAAGCTGCCTCTACATCTTTAGGAATTCTATAGTTTTTCTTTTGATAACTAATATAAGGTCCCCATCTTCCATTTAAAACTTGTAAGTCTGGTTCTTCTTCAAACGTCTTTATAAACTTATTATTGTCTCTTTCTCGTTTTTCTTCTATTAACTCTATAGCTCTTTCTAGACCAATCTCATAAGGGTCATCTACTCCTTTTTTAAGAGAGGCAAATTTGCCATCGTGTCTTACATATGGACCAAAACGCCCTATGCCGATTACTACTTTTTTCTCCTCATAAAGTCCCAAATCACGAGGTAGATCAAACAACTTAAGTGCCTCTTCTAATGTTATAGTTTCTAGATGCTGTCCCCTTACAAGTGATGCAAATCTTGGTTTTTCTCCATCCTCGGTAGCTTCACCGATTTGTGCCATTGGTCCATATCGACCAATTCTTACAATAACTGGCTCTCCTGTTTTGGGATCTTCGCCTAATAGACGCTCTCCTGTACTTCTTTCCGACGTTTCTAAAGTCTCTTCAACTTGTTTATGGAAAGGCTTATAAAACTGGTCGATTAATTCATTCCAAACAATTTCTCCAACTGCAATTTGGTCAAATTCTTTTTCAACTTTAGCTGTAAAATCATAACTCAATATATCATTAAAATGAGTTATCAAAAAATCATTTACAACCATTGCTATATCTGTAGGGAAAAGCTTTGAGCGCTCTGCACCTGCATTTTCTGTTTTAGTAGATTTAGCAATTTTATCATCTATTAGTTCTATTAGTCTATAATCTCGTGGAGTTCCATCTCTATCTTCTTTTATCACATATCCTCTCTGCTGAATTGTGCTAATTGTTGGTGCATAAGTTGATGGTCTTCCAATTCCTAAATCTTCTAACTTTCTAACTAAAGTTGCCTCTGAATATCTTGGAGGTTTTTGTGACCATCTTTCTCTTGCTTCCATAAAACGAAGCACTAGAGGGTCTGACACTTTTAGTGGAGGCAAAAAGCCTGCTTGTTGCTCCTCTTCATTTTCATTTTCGGTAGATTCTATATACATTTTTAAGAATCCATCAAAAAGTATCACCTCACCAACCGCTTGAAACTTATAAGTAGTGTCTGCTACATTTATAGTAACAGTAGTTTTCTCTATTTTCGCATCACTCATTTGTGAAGCCAATGTTCTTTTATATATAAGATCATATAATCTTTTTTCTGCCGCTGGCCCTGCTATTTCTGGCTTATTCATATATGATGGACGAATAGCCTCGTGAGCTTCTTGAGCACCTTTAGATTTTGTCTTGTATTTTCTAACCTTCACATACTCTTCGCCAATCTGCTCCTTAATTTGAGCCACTGACATTGCTATTGCAGAATCAGACAAGTTAACAGAGTCTGTTCTCATATATGTAATCTTTCCTGCCTCATAAAGTTTCTGTGCAACAGCCATTGTTTGTCCAACAGAGAAACCTAATTTTCGAGAAGCCTCTTGCTGCAAAGTAGATGTTGTAAAAGGTGCTGCAGGTTTTTTAGTCAAAGGTCTTTTAACTAAATCTGCAACTTCAAAATCTGTTTTTTGGCATAATTTCACAAAATCTTCTGCCTCTTTCTCAGTCTTGAATCTATGATTTAGCTCTGTTTCTAATATATATTCTTTGCCTTCATCTGAAGTGAAAACAAAATTTGCTCTTACTCTATATGAAGAAGTTGCATTAAAATCAAAAACCTCTCTCTCTCTTTCAACCAATAATCTTACCGCTACAGACTGAACTCTTCCAGCTGATAGAGATGGTTTTACTTTTTTCCATAATAATGGGGATAACTCAAAACCTACCAATCTATCTAATACCCTTCTTGCTTGCTGAGCATTTACTAGATTATCATCTATATCTCTAGGATTTTCAATAGCTTTTAATATTGCATCTTTCGTAATTTCATGAAATGCAATTCTTTTTGTTTTTTCAGGATCTAATTTTAACTCTTCAAAAAGATGCCAAGCTATTGCTTCTCCCTCACGGTCCTCGTCCGAAGCTAACCACACCGTAGATGCTTTTTTGGCATAATCTTTAAGCTCTTTAACAATTTTCTTTTTATCTGAAGAGACTACATATTTTGGTTGATATTTATTATTTATATCAATACCAAAATCTTTTTTCTCTAAATCTCGAATATGGCCATAACTTGATTTCACCAAAAACTCCTTCCCCAAAAATTTTTCAATTGTTTTTGCTTTTGCAGGGGACTCAACAATTACAAGATTAAACTCTGACTCTTTTGTTTGTTTCGCCATTATATTTATTATTTTCTTAATATATTTTTACTCATGGAATCGACAAATTTATAAAATATTGTGTAATAAGTTCAAATCTTTTTCACTTTACATATTTTATTATTGTTTATTATAAGCTTTTTAACTCTATATATAGTATGCTTTAGATTATTATAATAAATAGTTTTTTTATAATTAAGAAACTTTGTGTTAATTTGCATTTTGTATTAAATATTAGCTAAATAATCTCAAAACATGAGCACTATTTTTTCAAAAAGAGGTTTTATTGTCAGTATGTATCTGGCTACAACTATCTTTATACTATTTATAATATTGCTATTCACTCTGATTTCATTTGGGGTTTTAGGCAGTATGCCAAGTTTTGAAGAACTTGAAAATCCACACACAAACTTAGCTACTGAAATTATATCAGCTGATGGAGATATTTTAGGCTCTTTTTTTAATGAAAACAGGAGTCGAGTTGATTATGACGAAGTTTCACCTGAGATTATACAAGCATTGATTGCTACAGAAGATATTAGATTTAAAGATCACTCAGGAATTGATGCAAGAGGACTAATGAGGGTTCTTTTAAGAACTGTTATTTTGAGAGAAGAGAGTTCTGGAGGTGGAAGTACAATAACTCAACAGCTTGCAAAGCTTTTATTTCACGATCCAGCTAAAAACAACTTTGAGAGAGCTGTTCAAAAACTTAAAGAGTGGGTAATTGCTCTACAGCTTGAGAGAAGATA
>CAZHHH010000054.1:12067-16780 GCA_964532085.1 uncultured Marinilabiliaceae bacterium | reverse complement strand
GGCTATAAAGTATTCATAGGTCAATTTGTTAAAAGCCAAATATATTCAGAGATAGATTTTATAAACAAAAATATTCCGCAAATTGAGACTGCTCAATATGGTTTAGACTGTTTTATAATAAATGAACCAACAGCTGAAGATATAAAAGCTGCTCAAAAAGGATTGATTGATATAACAGAAAAAATAAATTCTGCAAAATATGATTTAATTATTCTTGATGAAATAACAATAGCTCTTTATTATAAATTATTTTCTACAGAAGAGCTATTAACCATATTAAAAACAAAGCCTAAAAATTGCGAAATTGTAATAACGGGTAGATATGCACCTAAAAAACTGATCCAAATTGCAGATTTAGTAACAGATATGCAGGAAGTTAAACACTATTATAATCAAGGCATTCAAGCAAGAAAAGGGATAGAATTTTAAAAAAGGTGCATTCAAAAAAATGCACCTTCAAAATATTAATTTTCATCTCCACTAGAATAAGGAAACACATCAATCAAAGGACTTTCATTAATTCCAACAACTGTAAAATCAGCTGCTGAGCCTTCAAAAGATTTTTCTAGATTATCAAGTGCACTTTGTATATCATAAGCTAAAACCAATATCATAACCGATATTTTCTTTTCCTTTCCAGCCTCCTCATCAATCGATATATAATTTACCTTACACTTATACCATATATCTGCATTATCATTATCTGATGGCACAATATCACTATAATTAGCTTTACTAATGTTAGTTACTAAAAAATCGCCGCTAATCATTTGCTCTAATTCTGCGTGAATTCTACTTTCAGCTTCGGTAAATGAAACCGCATCAACCAAATATGCTTCAGTCACTTTTCTTTCTCTTCCACTTTCTAAGTCAACCTTTTCATATTTGACTTTAACTTGATACCAATTATTCATCTGATTTGTTTAAAATTTAAAATATTTAATTATTTCCACTTTTCTTATACGTGTATTGATTTTCTCAATTGTCATATAATAGAGAAAGCAAAAGTAAGTACAATTTTTTAATTTTTCCAAGATGAGCAATAAGAGTATCAGACGGAATTTGTATAAAGTTTTAAGAAAAACAGGAGTTCCAAGAGAAAGGATAGCAGCAGATGCTTCTTTTTCTTATGATTTGATGATGGACGAAGTTGATATGACCTGTTTTTTATTTTATTTAGAAACTAAATTTAATGTTGAAATTGATAATGAATCATTACAAAACATTAAGACAGTACAATCAACTATTAATTACCTAGAAAAAAATTGCGCCTAATGTTGTGACATAGCTAAAAAATAACATGGCTCCAATAAAGAGGATTCTAAAATGACTCCTCTTTTTTTATTTCTTCCATTCAAAAGAAGTCACTACAGCAGCGTGGTCTGACGGAAATAATATTTTATGAGAATCAATTATCCACGAATTTTTAGGTTTAATAATATCACTATTATAAAATATATAGTTAATTCTATTTTGCAACACATTAGTAAATTTTGGTGACCAAGTGTATCCAGGATGTTTTACCTCATCTGAGTAGATATATCTATAAGTGTCTATAAATCCAGACTCTTCCATTATTTTTGAAGTAGGAAAATTTATAACCAAATCATATCTATTTTCTCTATTTTTTTCAGTCCAATCCAAATGTGAACCTGCATTAAACTCACCTGCAACAATCACTGGAACACTATTTTTATTTTTCAATAATGATTGTAACTCCCATGTGACATATCTTATCTCTGCGCCTCTAGATTTCATTTCACGAGAAATTATCGTATCCACATCAGCTTGACCTGCTAAAATATATGGCTCCTGATTTGGATGATAACTTAAAGAAATAGGTGCAACAACAACACTTTTTTTCTTATCAATCTTTACAGTTACTGCCCCCGAAACATTTGAATTATATAAGTTATATGTTTTTAAAAGTTCAAATCGACTTAACACAGTAACTCCATTGCCTCGTTGATATAAATTATACTCTAACATATCAGCGATTATGGGAGCGGTTTTTTCAGCCTCTTGAAGAGTTATTATATCTGCACCAGACTCTTTTATAATTTCAGATATTCTTTCCAATCCAGTATAAATTCCAGTTCTTTGACCATTGTCCCAAATATTCCAAGTCATAACAGTTAGTGAATCTATCTTTGGCTGCTTAACTCTCTTTTTTCGTGGTAATTTTGATGAATAAACCGCAGAAACTTGTGATGGTGTCAAAGCGCGACTCCATACATAGAAATCATCTAAATATCCATTAAAAACTTCTGATATTGGATATGCTGACCCCAGCTCTCCACCTAAAATTACACTACCCTTTAACAGAGAAAAATTAAATTTTTCAAGACTATAAATAGCCACATTAACACCATCGTAATACAGTCTTGCCTCCTCATCTGCATAATTTAAAGAGAATGTAATGTGATGCCAATCTCCATCATTTAATGGCTGACGAACAGATGTTGGTTTATAATGTGCACTTTGGGTCCCATCATAAATCTCCCAAAACCAAGTACCACACATTGTACGACCAATTTTCCAACCAATTTCTCCAAAATCATCATCTTTATTAATTTGCGAGGCAATAATATACTTATTAGGATCATTTGATGGTATTTTTACATAAAACATTACTGTTATTCCTGGATAACCCTCCCAATTTATACCATCTTTATAGTTTATGGCAATAGGCTTACGAAATGCAGCATTAACACTCAAGTCTAGCAGACTGCCACCTAAACCTTTAGCAAAACTTACATTCTCCTTTCCATGAAGTGATATATGTGTAATACCTTTATTTTCAATATTATTCTCAAAGTCTAAATATATTAAAGGCATTCCAGGTAAATCTTCTAATTTTTCAATCTGAAAATTACATGATGTATGAAATATTATCAAAAAAACAACACTTATAAATCCTTTAAACGACTTCATAAAAATATTTTTGTACGATTAATAATATTTTCAACAATCAAAAGAGTTGGATTTCAGATTATTAATTAGACCTGAAATATCCAATTTCAATCTCATTAACAGCTTTTCAAAAGACTTGTTACTCTCTTTCCAAGCATCCTCAGTTTTTATCGACAATTCGTATAACCCTTTAGCTTCCATAGTTCCAACTATACCTTTTAAAGAGTGAAGCACGCGTGTAATTGTCTCCTCATCATTTTGTGTGATTAACTCATCCATATATTTATCAAAATGAGTATAATCATGACAAAATCCTTTAAGCAATCGTTTATATAAATCAACTCTTCCACCCATTCTTTTTATCCCAGCTTGAACATCTAGACCATCGACATCTGGAAAATCAAAATGAACAACTTCATCATTAATAACTTCTTGATATTGTCCAACAACTCCAAAAAGAATTTGATATATCACTTTAAACATATCCTCTGGATCAATTGGTTTTGATACAATATCTATCATACCAGACTCTAGAACCAAAGCCTCTACATCGCCCATTACCTCTGCTGTCATAGCAACAATTGGCACTTCATCCCATCCTACAACTTTCTTTAATAGCTTTGTAGTTTCATATCCATTTAACTCCGGCATATTAATATCCATCAGCACCATATCATACGGACACTTTCCATTAGATTTTTTTGCAATATTTAGAACATCATTTCCGTCATTGGCAACGTCACATTTTATATTAGCCATTCCCAACAACTCTTTTGCTAAACTTCTGTTTGTTGCGGTGTCATCAACTACAATAACACTTATATTTTCTTTCTTTTTTAATCTATCACGATATAATAAATTTTTATTTTCATCATCTTCATAATGGACAGAACTTTCGCCAACCAAAACATCCATCAAACAATCAAATAACATTGAATATCCCATTGGCTGATGCAAAATACACGGCAATTGATTATATTTTATCAATGTTGGCTTCACATTATATTCATCAAAAGGTGACGAAAGTGTAATTAAATGCTCATATCCCTTAATTGCATCTATTTTTTTCAAAAGCTCTTCAAAAGTATCATCAGACAGTGATGAGTTAAGGAACAAAATCTCTACTTTATCAACCAAAGCACTCTGTCTTAACTCTTTAAATAACATCTTGTCGTTATGAACAATCTGAACAGAATAGCCAAACTCATTAAGCATATTTTGTAAACTCTTTGCACTACTAATATTTTTATCGGCAACTATAACTTTTTCACCTATCTCCTCAAAAGCCTCTTTCATTAAAGTTTTCTTCTGAGTTTTTTGCTTGCCAAATTCAGCTGTAAAAGAAAACATTGCCCCTTCTCCATATTCACTTTCAACCCAAATTTCACCGCCCATTAAAGTTGTCAGTCGCTTACAAATAGCAAGCCCCAATCCAGTTCCACCATACTTGCGAGTTGTAGAAATATCAGCCTGCGAAAAAGCTTTAAACAGATTCTGTTTTTGATCCTCTTTTAATCCAATACCGGTATCTATAACAGAAAAAAGCAACTTTATATTATCATCACTTTCATTTGCCACTTCAACCTTTACTACAACTTCTCCTTGATCAGTAAATTTTATAGCATTATTCACTAAATTCACAAGTACTTGCTCCAGCCTTAGCGTATCACCAATTAAATTTAAAGGCACTTTTTTATCATAATCAAAAATCAGATTGAGATTTTTTTCATGTGCACGATAAAGAACAATATCAGATAAGTTTTGTAAAGAATCTTCTAAGTCAAACTCAATACTTTCAAG
>CAZHHH010000054.1:0-11967 GCA_964532085.1 uncultured Marinilabiliaceae bacterium | reverse complement strand
TGCCAAATAAATCTTGTATTTTATACTCTATTTCATAAGGCCTTTTTAAAGTAACTGCCTTATCAACTGCCTCTTTCAAATCAAATATATCATTCTCATCAACAAAGGGATAAATCGATTGCCCCTCTTGAATAAAAGCATCTACACCTAAACCAATAAGTTTTTCAACACCTCCGCTTATAAACAGCATTGTTCTTCGCGAATCATATAAACAATGAAAAACTACACCTGGAACATTGGTTACGATATTTAGATAATTAGATTTACTCTTTTCTAAATCAATCAGAGTTTGCCTCATAATTGATATATCTGTAGATACATTTCCAATAGCCACAAGCTCGCCCTCTTCATTATGAATAGGAAACTTATTAGATAAAAACGTTCGTTCTCCTGAAGAGATAGGCAGAACCTCTTCCACTCGTATGGTTCCTTGACTATTAACTACCTCATTATCATTAGATATTTTTTTATAAGCATACTGTTTGGAGAATACATCAAAATCTGTTTTACCTACAATTCTATGTGCCTCTAATCCCAACAACTCTTCCATTGACTCATTTATCAATGTATATTTTCCATCTAAATCTTTTACATAAATAATTGCTGAACTATTATTTATAATATCATTCAACAATTTTCGATTGGCCATTAGCTCTGTATCTTTATACAATCTAATCTCTTCTTCACGATTTATCTTACGCAAATAGACTAGAGATAGCGAAAAACCAAGTGACAGAGCAAGTATAATTATTCCTGTAAGAATATAAAGCAATAATAAAGAACTTCTTTCCAATGCACGATTCTGTAGTTCATTTGCATTTTCCACAGCAAGCTGAATACTACCACTACGTACCTCCATCATATCTTGAACCGTACTCAACTCAGTAAGTGCATCTAAAAGCTCACTCATTACAAATTTATATCCCTGCAAATCAGACTTTAACAAATGCAACACTTCTGACTTCTCATTTTGGTAAATATTCTCTTTTCCACTATTTGGAAGAATATCTATTAGATTATCAAAGACTATATTTATTTTAGAAGTATCTATTTTAACAAAAGGAAAATCCCAAATATCTCTTTCAATCTCTTTTAAAAACAGCAATTGACTAAAGAAATCTTCTGTTTCATTACTATTTTCTTTAGATGTAAAACTTATACTATTTAATTTTAATTGGGGATTTCTGGCATTAATAAATATTCTTTCAAATAGAATATTCATCCGCTCTTGTGAAATAGACTTTTGATTATTCAAATCAACAAACATTTTCCAATATTGATTCAGCTCTGAAAGCCACATCTCAACATTATAAAGCTCTTCACTACTTTTTGAGTAAAGTGCACGTTTACGAATAGTTTCTAGAGTTACATTAATCTCACCTAAAATACTGTCTACACTATTTGAATGAGTAATATCACTATTCAAAGAATAACTATTTATCTCAATCTGAGCAAGATAAGTTTGATGTAAAAGATTATCTACCTTATCAGTGTTTACTATCCACCTATTTAGTCGTGCAACTCCCCAAAAGGTCGCTCCTGCAAGTACTATCAGCAAAAGCAAATTACTAAGATATCCTAAAAAAACACGACGGCTTATGGAATCTCGATTAGTGAAAAAAGAAAAAAAATGACTCTGCATTAAACTATTTCAAAAAACATTTCTAAATTATTCACAAACATCATAAAAAATAATATGTTATTGAAACTTAATTAAAGTAGTTTTAAGTAAAAAACAGAAATTAATATAAAACTTCTAATTAAATTTATAAATTATTACTTTAAAAACGACATCCTTTTACAAAGGTAATCTTTATTTTAAAAAAATATATCGAACTTTATTCCCTATCAAGTCGTTTTAAAACTAAATATAATGATTTTTCTTAAAAAATGACAAATTCAGCACGCAGAAGAAAGGAAGTTTTTCCTACAAAAATAATTTCAAACATAGAGATATCTGAAAAAGTACATCTTTTAGATTTAGAAAAGAATTTTGATTTTAAGGCAGGCCAAGTAATAGCTGCAACAATTGACCCGTCAGATAGCACAAGGCTGTATAGCATAGCCTCTGCACCTAGTGACGAAACTATTCAAATTCTATTTGACATTGTTGAAGATGGGCAATTAACACCGCCAATGTCAAAATTGAAAAAAGGTGACACACTCTATATCTCAAAGCCGTTTGGAAGATTTACAAATCCTACACCTGACTCGTGGTGGATAGCAACAGGAACTGGAATAGCTCCATTTTCATCAATGGTAAAAGATATAGATAGTAGAAATATTACACTTCTACACGGAGCAAGAAAAATATCGCAGTTTTATTTTGACACCCTTTTTAAAGAAAAATTAGGTGAAAATTATTTACGATTTTGTACAACAGAATCAAACTCAGAAATAAATTGTGGTAGAGTAACAAACTTTTTAAAAGATAGTGACCAAATTCTTCCAGAAAGAAAATATTATTTATGTGGAAGTCCAGATATGGTGGTCGAAGTTAGAGATATTCTACTAAGCAAAGATGTTCCATTTGAGAATATAATTGCAGAAATTTATTTTTGATTATTTGATAAATTCAAACTATTATGGGCAAAAAAACAATATTTGGCAAAACACTCACCGAACTACAAGAAATTGTAACAGAGATGGGTATGCCAAAATTTACTGCAAAGCAAATTGCACAATGGATGTATGAAAAAAGAGCTTCATCATTTGATGAAATGACTAATTTATCAAAGGAAGCACGTTTAAAACTAAGTAAAAACTACCAATTAGGTATCACGCCTCCATTTAGACAACAAACTTCCGTTGATGGAACAAAAAAGTATCTTTTTCCAACCGAAAAAAATCTTTTTATAGAAGCTGCATATATACCTGAAGAGAAAAGAAAGACACTATGTGTATCATCGCAAGTTGGTTGTAAAATGGGTTGTCTGTTCTGTATGACAGGCAAACAAGGTTTTCAGAGTCAGCTTACAGCTGGTGAGATAATCAACCAAGTGAGAAGTATAGACGAATCAGACCAAGTAACCAATGTCGTCTATATGGGTATGGGTGAACCTATGGATAATATAGATGAAGTATTAAAATCTATCGAAATTTTAACATCTGATTGGGGATATGGTTGGAGTCCGAGAAGAATCAACGTTTCAACAATTGGCGTTGTACCTGCAATGAAGAGATTTATAGAAGAGAGCGAGGCACATTTGGCAATTAGTTTACACACCCCATTTGATGAAGAGAGAAGAAAACTGATGCCAATTCAGCAAGTATACTCAATAGAAAGTGTTGTAGAAGCTCTTAAAGGGTATGACTTTGGAAGACAAAGGAGAATTTCTTTTGAATATATCATTTTTGAGGGTGTTAATGATACCGAAGCACACGTGAAAGAGATTGTAAGACTCTTAAATGGATTAAAATATAGGATAAATCTTATAAAATTTCATCCAATACCAGACTCTCCATTAAGAGGAACATCAGAAGAAAAAATGCAGTGGTTTAGCAACCAATTGAGAAAAAAAGGAGTAGTTTCAACAGTTAGACGTTCACGCGGGGAGGATATTTATGCAGCTTGTGGACTTTTGTCAACAAAAGAGCTAGTAAAAGAGAAAGAAGATAAAGATTATTAAACAATAAAGCATCTAACATCTAAAATGTCACAAAACAACACCTATAATAAAATAACTATTAACAACACAACATATTTAAAAGAAGAGATTGATAACTTAAAAATAGATAATGATGTTCAATCTTTTCTTGCGCAGTGGTGGGATGAATCAAACACTATAGAACTTCAAACATCTGGTTCAACTGGTGAGCCAAAAACAATAGAAGTTGATAAAAGTCAAATGATTGCATCGGCTGAACAGACTATTAAATTTTTTAATCTTCAACCAGAAATGACAGCTTTGCTATCTCTACCCACATCATTTATTGCTGGTAAAATGATGATTGTTAGAGCTATAATTGGCGAACTAAATTTGATTACAGTACCAATAACTAGCACCCCACTTGCCTGGACAAACAGAGAAATTGACTTTGCTGCATTTACGCCAATGCAAATTAGCAAAGAACTAATACAGAACTCAAAAAATCTTTCCTTATTGAAAACTGTAATAGTTGGAGGTGGAAAAATAAACAATGAATTAAACAATTTGCTACAAAACGCACCATTCAAGGCTTATGAAACTTACGGAATGACAGAAACTCTATCCCACGTAGCTTTAAGAAAGGCCAATGAGATTGATAAACAAAATGCCTTTTTTCCAATTTGTGAGCAATATGATTTTAAAGTTAGCGCCTCTGGTACTCTTATGATTAATGCTGCCGAAATCACCAACGGATGGGTTACAACCAATGACTTAGTCAGATTTAACATAGATGGCTCTTTTTCTATTCTGGGGCGAAGCGATAACATCATAAACAGTGGTGGAATAAAACACTCTCCTGAAGAAATCGAAAATAAAATATCACATTTAATAAAATCTCCATTTTTTATTTCATCTCTACCAGATACAGAACTTGAAGAAGAGATAATTTTAATTATTGAGGGCGAAAGCAACAACGAAAACAAACTTGTTGAAGAGATGAAAATAAAACTTAGTAAATATGAACAACCAAAATCTATCTACTATTTACCAAAGTTTGCATATACCACAAGTGGCAAAATTAAAAGGCAAGAGACGACGGAAATGGTTAAAAGGGGGTAGATTTTAAAATAACTAACTAGGCTAAAGGTGGCATATCATAATTAATGTTTTTATTATAAATTCAACTCTGGACTATATTCTACTTTTGGTTCCTCAAGTAAAAATAACTCTAGCTGCTTTTTATATTCAAAACCTTTAATCTTTTGTTGATATGTTGCTGCTACAACTTTATTTTCTATCTCAAACTTCCTATTTTTACTAAGAATTAAGAACTCCTCTTCACGATCAATTCCTAAAAAACGTCTATTAAGTAAATTTGCCGCTATGCCTGTTGTGGAACTTCCAGTAAAAGGGTCTAATATCCATGCATTCGGTTTTGTTGAAGCCAAAATAAGTCTTGTTAAAACAGATAATGGCTTTTGAGTTGGGTGTTTACCACAACTTTTTTCCCATCTTGCAATCGCAGGCAAAGTCCACACATCTTTCATTTGTTTATTACCGTTCAGTTGCTTCATTAATTCATAATTATAGTAATGAGGTATTTTCTCTTCCTTTCTTGCCCAAATTATAAATTCAGTTGAATGCGTAAAGTAACGACAAGACAAATTGGGGGGTGGGTTAGTTTTTTGCCAAGTAATTACATTTAATATTTTATAATTTAACTCTGATAAAATCTGTCCAACTGAAAATATATTATGCATTGTACCACTTATCCAAAGTGTTGCATTTTCTTTCATTTTATCACGAACCAAGGTTAACCACTGTCGATTAAAGTTATTTACATACTCAAAACCTTGTGATTTATCCCATTTTCCTTTGTTCACACTTACAACTTTTCCACTTTGTATAGAAAAACCATCATTTGATAAAAAATAAGGTGGGTCGGCAAATACCATATCAAACTTATGCTCAAATTTAGGCAGAAGTTCCATTGTGTCTCCATGAAGAAGATTAAAATCTTTGTCATTAGACTTAAAGTAAGGGTTAAGCATTTTTTAAAATTTTATTACTGATTCATTAATTATTTTATTAGTAAATTCTTTTAATGTCGTTAAATTATATAAACTTGGTATTATGTTATATGCTTCTTCCAACTTATTTTTTGCTGATAACCAACCTTGTCCATCAGTTATCCAAACAAATTCATAGCCTTCATACTGATTTATTTTTGGAGAAACATCTGAATATGCTCTTGCTGTTTCATTTAGTTTTGAGCCTCCGCTATTATAATAAATTGTTTCTATTAAATATGTTTTCTTTTTAGTCTTAATTACAAAGTCAAATCTTTTCACATCAGCTCCTAAACTTTCTATTTCTTTAAACTCGGTACTATTAACGGGCGGTGGCTTGCCGAAGGTGGCATTTTAAAACCAACTTTGAAACGAAGCACACACTTCAAATTTAACAATAATCGTTTAAATCGAAGCGGTTATTGCCACTTTTGGCAAACCACTTGTTGTGTGTTCGTTGAATTTATTCCTTTTCATAAATTTCATCTTTAACATATTTAGCGTTTAACCAAAAGCAATGTTTTGTATATTCTTCTAAGCCTGTTAATTTATCCTTTATAGGTAGAGGATAAGTGTCGTTGGCATTTCTTGCGTGAGGTCTGACGTGGCTTATTCTGTTTTCAGTTTTCTTTGGGAAATAGGTTAATCTTCTGCCCGAATCGCTGATTTCTTGCACTATTTTTCCCTGTCTGATATTTTTCTTCGTAATATCCCAAACCTTTTTCGCTTCTTTTATGTCAGATTGTGGCATATTCCAAAATTTGACTTTCTTGAGAGTTAGTTTATCATCTTCAAATTGATAAAAGACAAAGAAAAATTTACTTTCTAAAATGTTTTTAAAATCTGAGTCATCCCAATCTGTTTCAATGAGTTCATCATATCTAAAAGTAGGGAATGAAATATCTTCTTTGGGTAGATTATTTTCCTTTAGCCTTATAGTTTTTACAATTATATCCGCTTTCTCAAATTCTTCAATTCGTTTGTTTAATCCGATACCAAGAATTGCGTTTGTAAGATTAGCGAAGTAACTTTTTGCGTTTTGATTTAAACCTAACTTAAAATGAGTTTCAATTTCTTGTGCTGTTTTGCCGTAAAAAGGTTGGAATTTGGAAATAATAAAATCTTCAATATTTTCTTTATCTAAGATATCGGGCGTTTGAATAATTTTACCAAATACATCTTTTTCATCTTTAGCTATTTTGGCAATGATATGATTTACATACCCTTGTTTTAGCGAGTAGGCTCGTTGTTTAGCTTTTTCTATATTGAAAGGTTGCTCTCTCAATGATTTCTCTGCTGTAGAGCCTTTGGTGCAGGCACCAAGATAAAAAGTATCTCCCTCGGATATTTCGTGTGCTTTTCCGTCTTTTATCTTCTGATTAATAGTTTCCCAATCGTGTTTTATAATCTTTAAATCTTCATTCGAATACTGCCAATCATCAACAAGTTTTATTAAGTAGTCAATAATGTTTAGATCTTTTTCCCATAGGTAAAAGATTAATAGGAGATGAGCGTTTTTCTTCCAAAAGGAACTGTTCTCAAAGGTTTCTTTATGTACTTCGAGATAGTTGATAATGTTTAAAACTAACCGTTCTTTAGATCGGTATTCACCGTTTTTGAGAATTTTTAGTGGACTTGATTTTAATTCTAAGCCTGTCTCTAAAAAGTCAGGTTCAGCATCAGAATTAGGTTCATATCCGAAATAGAATTTTTCTAAGATTTGACCGAAATTCCCTTTCCCTTTATAACCGTGTTCTACAATCTCTTTTCCGCAAATTTCGTGAAGTGTTTTGTCTTTTAATTTTTTCGCAAATTCAATAATTGAACTCGCTGAATTGATGTCATAGTTACGCATATACTAATTCAAAAACTTGTTTATAAAGCTCTTTGCCTAATTTTTCAATTACACCGACCACAAGAGCATTACCCATAAAGAATGCCCTTTTTGTATCTGATATTCCTTCTAATTTGGTATGATTATCAGGAAACATATTGAGGCGTTCTAATTCTACAGGAGTTAATCTTCTCAAACCTCTTGCGGTTTTTACAACGTGTTTAAATCGGGATGGAGATTTTCCGCCTTCTCCGGTTATTATTGTTCGGGACGGTCTGTCTAAAGCATCGGGATAAGTCATTCCACCTTCTGAATATTTGTATTTATGCCCGTCTTTCGAAACTCTTTCAAAGGATTTTGATCCCTTTAAATATTCCCATTTTTCTTTGTCAGTTTCGGGAATGAAGAAATCTTTAGGTACTTCTCCGTTTTGTAAAACATCGCCAAGCACAACTTGTTTTCCGTTATAATTCTCTTCTGTTCTGATACTGTAAACATTTCCGTCAATCATCACTCCTGTGTTTTCAAATGGAGAATCTTTGCCGTTTTTATTGAAGTTGTTGGTAATTTCTACCAAATCTCCATTTAATTCAAATTTCGGGTTAAATAATGTATTGTATTCTTTGACAGGAAAAGCGTTTGCAATTGTTCCATTTTTTGTCATCCATTCTATTGGTTTGCTTTCAATTAGTTTTGAATACAAATCGGTTGATTTATGATAACCCAAAATAAAAGTTCTTTTTCGTCTTTGAGGCATTCCATATTCTGCCGCATTAATTACTCTCCATTCCACGGCATAGCCTAATTGGTTTAAACTTTGCAACATTACGGCAAAATCACGCCCTCTTTGATTGGCAGGAGATTTAAGCAATCTATCTACGTTTTCTAAAAACAGATATTTTGGTTTATTTTCTTTTTCCTCTAAAATTCTTTGAATTGACCACCAAAGCACTCCCTTTTTACCTTTTAAACCTTTGGAATTATTTAAAGTTGTAGCGACTGAATAGTCTTGACAAGGAAAACCTCCGCATAAAACATCACAATCTGGAATTTCAGATGTTGGAACGGTTGCAATATCTTCATTTGAATGGTTTTCTTTTCCAAATCTTGCTTCATAAACCATTGAAGCGTGTTGCGTTTTGGTGGACGGTTCCCATTGATTGCTCCAAATAACTTTAAAGTTACTTTTTTCTAAGCCTAATCGAAATCCACCGACACCTGCAAAAAGCTCAACTACTTTTAAAGTTTTATTTTCCATTTCCCTGTGCTTTATAATATTCAATTTTTTCTTCTGCTACTCGTAATATTTCTGAACTTGCTTCAGAATATCTCAATTCTTCTGCGATTTTATCCGAATACCAATTAACGGTTAATTCTGATTCAGGAATTTCGTAAAACTCTGCCAAGCGTGTGATTTGTTCACGAGTTGGTTTTCGTTCATCTTTTTCAAATTTACTTATCAACGATTGATCGATATCAACCGCAGCTGCGACTTTACGAAGTATCAGTTTCTTTTTTTGTCTTGCTGTTCTTAAAACTTTTCCTAATGTTTCCATTGGTCAAAAATATTTTAGACTAATAAAGTCCAAAAATAAGAAACAAAATTGATTGAGACTAAAATTTCTAAGAATATTTTTTAATTTACTCGAAATGTTTGGAGTTGAAGCGGTTCTTTTCAATGATACACAACTTCTTTCTTATAATAAATACCAGCTTTGTCAAACATTCGCGAAACTGCTTTAGACATATTATCTCCTCCACGATTTTTTCTTGCATTTGTATCTAAACCGACTTCGACTCCAAAAACATAATCAACTAAATTCGTAATATCTTTATTTCTAAACACATCAGCTAGTCCTGTTTCTTCTATATACTCTAATATCATATCTGGTGATGTAAAATAATCATCTAGTAAAACCACCTCACCTTGATTATTAAATGTTTTTGCTTTTTTACTTTTTCGAATTGCAATTAAAATATTTAAAACCTCAAATGTTTTTGGATTTTCTTCATAAAGTTCAGTTATAGCTTCTTTTAAATGAACCTGTCCAATCAAATAATTCAACTGATTTAGTTTCATTGCTATCTTATTTACATTGTTTCTAATTTTTTCAAAGTCTGTAAAATAATCCAATGTAGCATTAGTTTCTGAAAGCTGTGATATAAATATTTTAAATTGTTCGGACATACTCTTCTTTATCTATCTGATTAGTAATTAATAACTCTGTTAACTTTCCTCTTTTGCTTGGATTTGCATTTATCCTTCTTTTAGCCTCCACCCGCTGAATATTAAAATCTGAATATAGTTCATCAAAAAAGTTGTTATTTGGATCTTTACCTTTTACATCTGAATTACTTAATATCCATGAATGATTTAAATAATCAAGTTTATCACAAAAGTCTCTCAGTCTTATTTGTTCGTTATCATCAAATTCATCTTTAGCATACGAATTAAAACTAGATGTTTCGCTTAAAGGTTTATAAGGAGGATCAAAATAGAAAAGCGTATTTTCATCTGCGTAATTTAAAGTTTGTTCAAAGTCTCCATGTAAAATTTCAACCTTTTGCAAAGCCTCACTTACAGCAATAATGTTCTCCTCATCACATATTGTTGGTCTTTTATAACTGCCCATTGGCACATTATATTCATTTTTTCGATTAACCCGATACAAACCATTAAAACAAGTTCTATTCAAAAAAATAAACAATGCAGATTGTTCTATTTTTGTCTCGTTCCTTGTATTAAACAAAGTTCTTTTTTCATAATAATAGACTTTTTTATTATCATCATCTCCTTCTAATGCATGAAACTCAGATTGTAAAATCTCTAACAAGGAAATCAACTCTTTTGGATTATTTGCTATAGTTCTATAAGTATTTATTAAGTCCTCATTAATATCATTTATTACAGCTTTTTTTATATTTGGAAAATTATTTAAAATCCAAAATAGCACAGCACCACTACCTACAAAGGGCTCAATATAAGTAAAATTTGATTTTATTATTTTTTTAGGCAATACTTTCTCAATATCATTAATCAATTGAGTTTTACCTCCTGCCCATTTTAAAAAAGGCTTTGCTATTTTGCTATTATTCATTTCTGTTAAATCCTTATTAGTTTTCAAAAATTTGTTTTTCTTAAAAATATTTTTTAGAATTTTAGTCCATTTTTTTACTTCAATATAGTTCAAATATAACAAATCATCTAAAGGATTAAGAAATATTTTTATAGATAATTTACCCATCATCTACCAATCTATCCTTAAATTCTTCACTACCAAAAGACAGATAGTAAAACTAAAAAAGGCAAACCCTATTAAAATATAAAGTTTGCCTTTTATCATTATTAAGTTTATTCCTTTATTTTTTAAATATTAATTTGAAAACACCTCCATCTGAAAGTTGTAAAACATAATATCCACTTGCCAATTTTGAAACATCAATAGCATTGCTGAATTCATCTATAACACCCTGCAATACCACTCTGCCCGACAAGTCTGCAATTGAGTATACCTCAGTCTCGGTTATACCACTTACATATAAAACATCACTAGCTGGGATTGGATAGACAGTTTGTAAATTATCTTTAGAGTTTTTAATTAATCTTGAACTACTCTCACCACAAACCATATCAACTTCAGGATTTTCAAACATATCTGTCACCTCCGTCTGAGTTAATGCACGTTTATAAATTCTCAAATCATCTATAAATCCATTAAAACCACCAATTGAAAATTTATCTGTTACACTAGTTTCAAGCTCGTGTTCTTGATCCAAATCTAATACTCCATTCACATAGAACTTAATTCTTGCTCCATCATAAGTTATCGCGAGATGATTCCAATCAGATAGATTATATGCTCCACTCAATTTGTAATCATTTCCTCCACCAGAACCTTGGAAATAGATACTGCCTGTAGCCGAAAAGTAAGAACCAAAAAAATTATTGTCATTATCAGTTCCGTAATTAAATACACCGTGAAAAGGCTCAGTTATATCAGTCACTTTTAGCCACAGTGATACTGTTCTTGGTTCTGCACCGGATGGATATTCATAAGGAAACACATAATTTTGCACCCTCTTTTTTGCAATAATATTTACATCAGACTCATACTCGCTAACTTTCAGAACTTTTCCTACAACTCCATCGTCATCGAAAGTTAAATTATCATCACCTTCACTCTCAAGTTTCATAAATCCTAATCCACTTTCGTTTTCTGAATCAAAATAGAACTTAGCTAGTAAATCTTCACAATCTGTTTCTGGATCTGCAAAAGCTACTTCTGGACAAATCTCTGTTTCAAAATTGTTATATAGATATGTAATTTCTTCTATAGAAAGCACTTTGTCATACACTCTTATATCATCCATCGCACCATCAAACTTACCAAAATAGAGCTTATTGGTTTCTGTTGTATTTAAAGTTATTGAAGTCAGTAGATAATTTCATATCTTTGTTTCGTTATTAATCAAT
>CAZHHH010000053.1:0-17045 GCA_964532085.1 uncultured Marinilabiliaceae bacterium | reverse complement strand
TGGCACAAATTATTATAAATCATCCTCTTAAAGTAGAATCAACTGCCACAAGAGAGATTAATAATTATGCTAAAAAAATATTAGAAAATTAATATAGGGAAAAAGAAGAGGAAGTTCAAATAGCTTTAGCGAGCACACTTCCTCTTCCGGCTCCCTTTCTAAAAAGAAAGGAGGTAATTGGCAAAGATAATAAATAATTCGAGTTAAACCGCAAGTGCTTTTAGCACCACTGCGTAAGATTTGCTTAGCAAGGCTAACAATCTTTTAATTAATTATTAAATAATATGATGTATATGAAAACATCAATAAAATTCATACAAATGAAAAAGAAAATTTTATTAGGCTCTATTGCATCCCTATTTGCAATTGCCACAGTTTTTAATATGGGGTTATTAAATTTTAATAACCAATCGGATGCCACGCTTGAGGCGATTACGGTGATGGTAAAGGCAAATGATGAAATAAATCCTGATTGTATTAATGGATGTGTTGAAGGAACAACTAGTTGTATATGTTATGATTTTTATGTTAATCTTGCTGAATATGATGGTTGGTGAAATGAAATTGATTTAATATAACAATATAGTGTGGTCATCAAAAAAAGATGACTGCACTATAAACAATACGGTTTATGAAGAAAATATTAATATTTATAATTTCAACTCTTCTTACTATAGGATGTAATAAGACCATTGAACAAAATTCCAAAAAGTTTAATATAAACACTTTCAATTTTATTAAAGTTGGCGATAATATTAAAGATATAATCATAAAAGAACATTACGCTTATCCATTTTTACATATTATTGATAATTATTTGTTGCTTTTAAATTTTAAAAATTTTGAAAAAGGAATTTATTTATATGATAAAAACACATTTGAGCTTATTGCTAATACAGGGTATAGAGGAAGAGGACCTGGTGAAATAACTAATCTTGGCAATATAGCTTATAACGATAAAACTAGAGATTTATGGGTAGGGGATTATTCAAAAAGAGTTAGGTGGAGGTTTCCTTTAGATAGTATTTTAACAAATAGCTATTTTAAACCAGATAGTTCTTTAATAATAGATTATGATTTATTTTTAGATAGATACCATTTTTTAAATGATAGCATTGCATTAGGTAAAGCGGTTCATGCTATTAATCATAATACAGCTGAAATGTTGATGGCAAAACTTAATATTAAAAATAACCATACAGTAAGGCATGGTTATGAACACCCCAAAGCAGACGGGAATAAGTCAAACTCTTATTTTTCCCTATCACACAAAGATTCTATTTATATAAACGCTTATGCATTTTGTGATTTACTAACTATTTGTCATATAAATGGAGAATTAAAAAGCAATATTTATGGTCCTAAATGGAATAATAAATCTCGTAGAAAACATTCATTTTTTCAACAAGTTGATATTATAGATGATTTTATATTAGCATCTTATATTGGAGAAGAAACATTTATACATGAAAAAAACAGAAGGCCAAGATCCAATTTCCCTTCAAAAATTTTAATTTTTAGCAAATCAGGAGAACATCTTAAAACTATTGATGTAGAATATAAATTCTCGCAGTTCTGTATTGATAAAGTTAATAAAAGAGTTATTTGTTATTTTGAAGATAGAGATAATCCATTTGGTTTTTTTGATCTAACCCCAATACTTTATGACAACTAACAAATGAAGAAAAAGTTAATTATTGGCATCACTGCATCCCTATTTGCAGTAGCCACAGTTTTTAATATGGGGTTATTAAATTTTAATAAACAATCGGATGCTACGCTTGAGGCGATTTCGATAATGATAAAGGCGCAAAGTGAATTGCCGCAGGTAATATATAAAGCTCCAGAAGAAGACAAAGAAGATAAAGAAGATAAAGAAGATAAAACAAGATATACAGGTATGTATAATAGTGTAAAAACAATAACTGTAACAATGGCAAGCAATGAAGAAAGTAACACAACTACTAACAGTGGTCATTGGGCTGCCGAAGCTAGTGGGGGCATACCCATTATTAGCATAGGAGGATCATATACAGGAGGTCACTCTTCAACAGGTACGTCAACTGGCACTGTTACAGAAGCATCTGCTTCACAAACTTTTAGTTGTTGTTCACATATAGGATCTGGTACTCCAGATTGTTCTGGCACACCATGCGATAATATTACAGCATCTGCGGTTACAATTTAAATTTTTAATAGCTTCTTAATTTTTATAAAATAATTAAGAAGCTATTTTAAGCATATTCAACTTATTTACAATTAATTTTTAATTATGAAATATTTTATTAAACCATTGTGTATAATTTTAATTTACTTTTTATCAAGCTGTGCTGAAAAATCGACATCTACAAACAGTGAATTTAATTCAAATTTTGATATCAATAAAGTAATAAACTTAAATGCAGATAGTTTCACAACCACAGAGTTTCTTATTCCGTTGGAAACAACAAAAGAATCTATATTGGGAGAAATTTCTCAAATGTATTTTTCAGATAGTACAATATTTATTTTTGATTATTCAAGCCAAAAACTTTTGTGTTTTGATAAAAATAATGGAAAATTTTTAAAACAAATATGGAAACAAGGTAGAGGACCAAATGAATTTACATTCATATCATCTGTTTTTTATTCTATAAAAGAAAAATTACTTTATGTTTATGATGGAGGTAAGAAGAAAATGTTCATTTTTAGTGATTTAGGAGATTATTTAGAAGAAATCGAAGTAGATTCAAATTACTTGTTTACAAGCTTTTGTAAATTAAATGATACGTTTTGGGCATATTCTCCTTATGAAATTGAAGATAATAAGATACAATACAATTTATATGAATTTACAGATGATTTAAAGAATATTAAGAGCCAACACATTCCAACGAAAAACTTTTTTGATAGAAAATCAAATTTTTATTCATTTCAAGTAGTAAATGATAAAGCATATTTTATAACAACAAAAGATGCGCAAATTTATGAAATATATAATAATACTGTAAAACCATATTATTGTATAGAAAACTTATTAGTAAAAGCAGATATAGAAAAACTTAATTCAATATCAAATAAAACAGAATATGAGAATAATCTATATATGAATAAAAGTAACTATAATATTACTTCATCAAATTTTGTATATACAGAAAATAAAATTTACTTCACAATTGGATTAATAACAAAAAAGCCAACACCAAATTATGGACATATTTTTGATTTTAATAATGAAATCTCTATTTTTTATAATTCATTATCTCACTCACATATTCGCTTAGGATTCAAACCAATTGCATATTTAGATGAATACTTAATTTTTCTCTTTAATCCATCAAGTATGTCAGAAGACCAATTATTGCAAATAAACTCAGTTTATAATATCAATATTTCTTTCGAGTCAAATCCGTGTTTAGTTTTTACAAAAGAATATTAACAATTAAACTATAAATAATATGTACTATACTTATAAAATAATTTTAGTAATTCTTTTTAATGTATTCATTGTAAACACATTGTCTTTTAATGTTTTTGCTAAAAACAATTATAATGAATATTTATTTGTGACATCAATACGTAGCGACTTCAATATTGAGACCTCACAATATGCATCTTCATTTATTGCACAACATAATAACTCAGTTTTTCTTATCACGGCTGCACATGTTGCAAGAATTATGAATAATAAAACAATATTAAGAATAGGTGATATTGACAATGAATACATTGATATAAAATTAATTGATATAACAAAAGACAATCAAGTCATTTGGCAATATCATAAATATGCAGACATCGCAATTATTGAATTAAACAGAAAAAACAAACAAGTAGATATTAATGCAATATGTATTTCAAGTAATAATTTTGTCAAAAATCATCAATTTAATATAAATGAAGATTTTCTATGTGTCGGATACCCTTTAAATCATCCTTTAGCTATTATAGGCAATGATTGTTTTCATCCTTATGTTTATAAAACTTATACATTAAACAAAGTTATCAAAATGTCTTTAAAGGATATTAACAATAATATTAACAATGTGATACCTACTAGCCATTGTTCATTTATTGGTACAAGTGGATCTCCTTTGATAAAAAAATTAAACAATCTCAATAAATTTCAAATATATGGTATTTGCCATGGCTCACTGTATCAAACTAATAATCATAATAATGTGATGAGTCTATTTATTCCAATAGATTATTTTTTTGATTTCTTCTAAAATATTAAATATTAAACAAGCTATGAAGCCAACATATTTCACCATTATACTTTTCATCCTTTTCTCCTGTTCTCAACCAACACAGCAGGAGAAAGACCTTAAAAAAGCCATTAATTCAAAATTGATTTTAGACAATTTTGAGTATGTGCAACAGCAAGGTGCTTCTTTTGCATTTAGTGATTTTAGAAAAGAATTTGATTATCTATCTCTTATCTATTTAAGGGATGGATGTCAACCTTGCTACCCTACTTTTATTGAGTGGCAACAGAAAATGGACTCTATATCATCACCTGATAATCATACTCTCTTGTTTATAATCCAAGGGGATAGTTATGGTGACTTTATGTCTCGTGCTTTAAATTATGAATATATAGAAGATAGATATTATATGATTTTAGATCCTGAAAATAAATTTAGTAATGATAATAATAAGATTCCTTACTGGATTTTAGACTCTGGTATTTTAGTAGATAAAGAAAATAAAATAAAAATGGTTGGAAAACCTTGGGTAAATGATGATATGCTAAAACTGTTTTATAAAACAATTGATTATAAAGAATGAGTAATTATACGCAGAATAACATTTTGATAAAAGTAATGAGACGGTTCTCAATACTTCTATCACTTTTGGCCATACTATTGATTTCGTGCAATACGCAAGATACTGATTTAAAAAGAAATTTAAAATTAGCGGGAACTAATAGAGCAGAATTAGAAAAAGCCATTAAACACTATTCAAAAAATAAAGAAGACTCATTAAAATTAAAAGCTGTAAAATTTTTAATAAGCAATATGGATATTCATTATTCATATATTAGTAACACTTGGGATAGTTTTCAAGTAGAGTTAGACTCTTTATTTCAATTAGAAAATACCACAGATGACCTTGAAGCAGAACTAAGTAAATTGTACGATAAATATGGAGGAAGTTTATTTATGGACTTAAACTATATTTCAGATTTAAAAACTATTTCATCTGATTTTTTAATTGACAATGTAGAAAGTGCTTTTATACATTGGAACAATCAATATTGTAATTTTTTAAATTTCGAAGATTTTTGTGAATATATTCTTCCATACAGACGTGGAAATGAGCCTTTATCAAATTGGCGAAATATATTTAATACAAATTTCATTCCTGGCATCTATTCAAGGTTGCCTAATGGTTTAGACTCTGCAAGTGCAATAGATTTTTGCGATGCCATAAAATCCTACCCTTATGCTAATCTCTCTTTAATTGCCGGAAAATTACCAGATTACAATACACAAATACTTTCAATTATGAAAATTGGCAATTGTCACAATTACTGTTCTCAAGCTATACTTGCTGCAAGGTGTTTGGGCATTCCTGTTTGTGTTGACTTTACACCTCAATGGGCAACCCGAAGCTTAGGTCACGAGTGGAATGCTTTAATCCAACACAATAAGAGACCTTTAAGTTTTGGTATTGGTGATGACTGTGAGCTTGGAGAACATATTGAATTAATACCTGACAGAATTGCACCAAAAGTATATAGAGAAACCTTTTCAAAACAAAAAAACAGTCTATATATGATTCGTAATAAAGAAGAAATTCCACCTTCTTTGACATCACCAAATATGAAAGATGTTACTGACCAATATTATGATTGTGTTGATGTTTCTGTAAACTTTGATTTTAAAGCGCCAAACAATAATAAATTTGCCTATTTGGCAGTTTTTGACAATGCAAATTGGATACCCGTTTGTTGGGCAAAGTTAAATGGGAAACAAGCAATATTTAAAAATGTTAATAAAAACATTTTATGTTTACCCGGCTATTATTCTAATAACAAATTCATTCCTGCCGCTTCACCTATCATCATTGATAGCATAGGAAATATTCAAGAAATTAAACTTTCCAATACTAAAAAACAAAATGTGGTATTAAGTAGAAAATATCAGAATAGATTAGTTGATGGCAATTGTGAAGAGATGATTGGTGGTAGATTTCAATTAGCCAACAAGCCTGATTTTAGTGATGCAGTAAACATTTATGAAATCATTGACAAGCCCGAGTCAAGTTATCAAATAATTAGAGTTAGTGATGAAAACGAATATAAATATTTCAGATATATTGCACGACCTAATTCTTTGGGTACTATAGCAGAGTTAGAAGTATATGAGCTCGGTTCCAAAAGCAAGCTAACAGGTACTATTATTGGTACTGAACAAACTCTCTCAAACTTTGTAAAAGAAAATGCGTTTGACGGTGATCCTCTAACTAATTTCATCAGATGGGGCTCAAATGAGGTGTGGGTAGGGTTAGAGTTTGAAAATCCCAAACAGATTGATAAAATTGTTTTCTTACCTGGCAATGATGATAATTGTATTCGTCATGGCGAGTTATATGAATTTTTCTATTGGGATAATAAATGGATCTCTTTAGGAAAACAGTATGGAAATAGCGATACTTACAAGTTAGAATATAAAGATGCGCCTGCAAATGCACTCTTTTTACTACGAAATCACACAAAAGGAGTTGAAGAGAGAATTTTTACTTATGAAAATGGCAAACAGATATGGTGGTAAATGAATTTATAAAAAACACAAATGAGATTTCCCATCACACATTTTGTCAATATTAACATTTTTATAAGTAACTTTAACTATTATCTTTAACAAACAAAAAGTTATATAAATTTTTTAAATAACAATTTTAACTAACAACCAATGAGATTATTACTTTTATCCTTAGCGATTACACTATTTTACAGCTGTTCGGGTTCAAAAGCTGAATCCTCAAAAAGCAGTGAAGATGAAGCATTGGCTCGTGTTGCGCACGTTGAAACGCCTGTTACTAAAGTGAAAACAACTACTGCACAACTCTCCGATTTTGAGATAGAGATTGTGAGTAACGGAAGTGTAGAGGCTAAACATAAAGCTGTTGTTCCGTTTGTGGTTCAAGAGCATATAAAATCCATATTAGTAAAAGAGGGCGATTTTGTTAAACATGGTCAACTTTTAGGAAGTGTAGAGCCTTTCAGCTACGAAAAACGTGTGGCATCTGCACAAAATAGTTACAAACAAGCATTGGTTGACTTGGAAGACAGGCTCTTGGGGTATGGCTATAAAATTGAGGATAGTTTAGAAATTCCAAAAGAGTATTTTGAAATGGCTCGTCTGCGCAGTGGATATAACTCTGCACAAATTGCATTGGAGGAGGCTGAATATGCCCTCAAAAAAACCTATATCCGCTCTCCCATTGATGGCGTGGTATCTAACTTAGAAGCTCGTTTGCACAATCCGTCTCAAAGCTATTCCAAATTCTGTGATATTTTGGATATGAGTAGTGTTCATATCGTTTTCAAACTGTTGGAAACCGAACTCTCGGGAGTTGAAATTGGTCAAAAAGTGCTACTCTTCCCATTTGCGCTTAAAGGTGAAGAGTATGAGGGCAAAGTAGTTAGCATAAATCCCAACATTGACGATAAAGGTATGGTTCGCATAGTGGCAGAAATTCCCAACAAATCAAATAAGTTAATAGATGGTATGAATGGCAGGGTTATTTTGAAAAAGAGCAGTGCGAAAAATATAGCTGTTCCCAAAACAGCGGTTATCTATCGTCAAAATAGACAAGTTGTGTTTGTATATCAAGATGACAAAGCAATCTGGACTTATGTGGAGACAGGCTTGGAAAATTCAACTCACATTGCCATAACCGATGGATTAACAGAGGGTATGGAGGTTATATATGATAATAATATCAACTTAGCGCACGAAAGTCCTGTTGAAAAATAGCAACTATATTTAAAACTCGATAACTTGAAAAATTCATTTTCCATAAATATAGTTTTCGTTCTACTAACCCTGATTGGTTTAGTGTTGATACCTCGTCTTCCTGTTCAGCTTTATCCACAGCAGTCGGGGAATTACATCAGCATCTCCTATCAGTGGCACGGTATGAGCCCCGAAGTAATTGAAAAAGAGGTTACATCGCCCATTGAGGGCACTCTTGCCTCCATTCGTGGTGTGCAGCGTCTAACATCAGAGTCTTATGAAGGTAGTGGTATTGTTTGGGTCGATTTTAAAAAGAATGTAGATATGGATGCTGCTCGTTTTGAGGCTGCAAGTCTTATGCGTAGCATCTATCCTCGATTGCCAAAGGGTGTAACACTTCCTCGCGTTAGCTATTCAGGCGGTAATGAAGATGAGACCCCTCGCCTATTAGTTTATACCATAAATGGCGATGGTAGTAGTAATGAATTACAGCAATATGTAGAGAATTATATTGTTCCGCACATAAGCTATCTGCCTGACATTAGCAGAGTTTATGCTCACGGTGCATCTCAATTGGCTTGGGAGTTAGAGTATGACAAAAACGAACTTCAAAGATATGGTTTTTCAGAGCACGATATCAACAATGCAATATATAGGCAAATTGAACAGCAAGAATTAGGAAACACAACAATTGAAAAAAACGGAATAACTCACAATATCAACCTCTCTATAAGTGGCATAAATAGCGACTCTTTAATGTGGGATAAAATAGTAATTGGCAATTACAATAATAGGGTCGTTCGTTTGACAGATGTAGCAAAAATCACAATTGAGGAACGCTTGCCACGCAGTTATTATCGAGTAAATGGTTTAAACTCTATCTATTTAGTTATCCATTCTGCGAAAAATGCTAATCAGGTAGAATTAGCCAATAAAGTTAAAAATGTAATTGAAAATTTAAAACCAAATTTCCCTAACAACTTCTCTCTAATTGTAAATCACGATGCATCAGAAGAGATTAACAAGGAAATTAACAAAATTTCAGCGAGAGCATTTTTTGCACTTATAATATTACTTCTTTTTGTATTAATCGTAAGTCGAAACTTCCGTTATCTGTTAATTATAGCACTTAGTTTATTGGCAAATTTAGCCATTGCTGTAATTTTCTACTATTTTTTAAATATAGAGATACATCTATATAGCTTGGCAGGAATCACCGTCTCTTTAGGGATGATAATTGATAACACAATTATTATGGCCGACCATCTGCGCCACAGTGGTAACAAGAATGCTTTTTTAGCCATTTTAGCTGCCACACTCACAACAATGGGTGCAATGGTTGTGATATTTTTCTTGAAAGAGCATCAAAAGGCAAACTTAATTGACTTTGCAATAGTTTTATTGGTAAATCTCTCTATTTCAATACTTGTAGCTCTTCTATTAGTTCCTGCATTGATGGATAGAATCAATATAAAATCAGAAAACAATAAACTTTCTATAAAGAGAAAAAGAAGAGTTATTAAATTTTCGTATCACTATACCAGAGTGTTACAATGGGCTGGCAGACATCGCGGCTGGGTTGTGTTTGTTATGCTTTGGGGACTTGGTTTTCCACTGTTTTTTCTTCCAGACAAGTGGGAAGTGAAAAAAGATAAAGAAGAAAAATGGTATCATCAATGGTATAACAAAAGCTTGGGAAATCAAACTTATGTATCAGAGGTTAAACCTTGGGTAAATCGCATTTTAGGCGGAAGTTGGTATTGGTTTACAGAATATTACTCATCATATAGTGGCGATTGGGATTCATCACGCACACAGCTATTTATGAATGGTTCAATGCCCGATGGTTCAACTATTCATCAAATGAATGAGGTTTTTAACGAGATTGAAAATTATCTTGCACAATTTGATGAAATTGAGAGTTTTATAATCAATATATATAACATTGACAACGGAAGAATTGAGATAAACTTCATTCCTGAAGAGGAACACGGCTCTTTTCCTCACGTTCTCAAAAACAGATTGATACGCAAAGCCAATGAGATTGGAAGTGCCTATTTTAACATTTATGGTGTTGGTCAAGGTTTTAGCAACACCTATCACGATAATTATCGAAATAACAGAGTTGAATTTAGGGGTTATAACTATGAATTGATGTTAGAACAGGCAAATATTTTCAAAGATACTCTCGAAAATACTCAAAGAGTTCAAGATGTTATAATTCAGACTGGCACTTCGTGGCGTGGACGACCAAACTACGGTTTTGTTATGGGTCTTGACCTTGAGCGTTTGGCTGAGGTAGATGGCACTTTACGGAATATTTATGGTGGACTTGTTTTCCACTCGCCACGTGAAATTCAATCTATAAATATACCACAAAAAAATGGCTCTACTCTCCCACTCTTTCTGCGCGAAAAAAATATGGGAACAGCCTCTGTTTGGGATATGAATAATAATCTTTTGGAGGGTGCATCTTCCTTTTTTAGACTTAAAAATGTGGGCTCACTAAAAAGAGAGCGAACAGGTGATAGAATTAGAAAACAGAATCAAGAGTATAGACTGAATGTGGAGTACGATTTTATTGGTCCTTATGAGTTAAACAGAAGGGTTAAAGAACGACTTATTAAAGAGGTAAATGAAAGGTTGCCCATAGGCTTTTCTGTTCACGATAGCTCAGGCTGGGGCGGATGGCGTGCCGAAGATAAAGGTCAATATTGGTTGTTACTTTTGGTAGTAGGGATAATATTTGCACTTTGTACTATTCTTTTTGAGTCACTTCTGCAACCACTGGCTGTAATTGCTACTCTGCCAATCTCATTTATTGGCTTGTTTGTAACTTTTGCTCTTTTTAAAATAAAATTTGATCAAGGCGGATATGCTGCAATGATTCTACTTATTGGACTTACCGTTAACTCAACTCTATATATAATCAATGACTTAAATCATTTGAGGCGAAGAAACCGAAATGTAGGTGGACTTAAACTTTTTGTAAAAGCATATAATCAAAAGATAATGCCAATTTTATTAACCACACTATCCACAATTTTAGGATTAGTTCCTTTTCTGTGGGGCGGTGCATCAGAGGGCTTTTGGTTCACATTAGCAGCTGGTGCAACAGGCGGATTAATATTCTCAATGCTTGCAGTTGTTTTTTGGTTACCTGTGATATTAATTAAGCAAACTAAATTTTCAAAAACCATAAGAAAATGATAAAATTCCTAATAGATAGACCAATTGCTGTTTTAATGACCTATTTGGCAATTTTAGTTCTTGGAATTTCGGCTTCCGGACTATTACCGGTCTCTCTAATTCCCAACATAGATATTCCCGAAATAACGGTACAATTGCAACGTCCGGGCGAATCTGCCAGACAAATTGAAGAGAGTATTGTTAAAAATATGAGATATCATCTTATGCAAGTTCCACACTTAGAAAAATTCAAATCTGAAAGTATGGACGGCAGAGCAATTTTCCATTTACGCTTTAAATATGGAACGGATATCAATTATGCATTTATCGATGTTAACGAAAAAACCGACGAAGCTTTGCGCTATCTACCATCTGATGTTGAGCGTCCTGCAATTGTAAAAGCTTCAGCATCCGATTTGCCTGCATTTTATATCAATGTTTGGGTGGATGATAATAATCCTCAAAAGTTCCTCGAAATGAGCGAACTAACACGAACTGTATTGATAAAAAGATTGGAACAGATTCAAGAAATATCGATGGTTGATATAACAGGAAGTGTTGAGCCTGAACTATTTATCGAACCTGATGAAAATCTTCTTGCTTCTCTTGGCATCACTCATCAAGATATTATTTATGCTCTTGAACAAAATAATTTATCAACTGGCTCAATAGAAGTGGCTGATGGACAGTATCGTTTCAACATCAGATTTATAAACCGACTAAGAACTGTTGACAATGTTAAGCAAATAAGTCTAAAAGTTGGCTCAAGAATGATGAAACTTGAAGAACTCGCCAAAATAGAGATGAGACCACGAAAGGAAGATGGGGCTTTTATGAGAAATGGCAAACCTGCAATTTCAATGGCAGTTATAAAAAACTCAACCGCCAAAATGGACGACCTTAAAAAAGAGACTGAAAAGCTTATTAATCACTTTAGAAGAAGCCATAGCGGTATAAATTTTGAAATTGTACGTGACCAAACTGCCATTTTAGAATATTCTATTAATAATTTGAAAGAAAATCTGATTTTTGGTGGCTTGTTAGCATTTTTTATACTCTTCTTTTTCCTACAAGATGCACGTTCACCGTGGTTAATAGGATTTTCAATACCTATTTCACTTGTAATAAGTTTACTCTTTTTTCATATTATAAATCTATCTATAAATATAATATCACTTTCAGGTTTAATCCTTGGAATTGGTATGATGATAGACAACTCTATCATTGTTATTGATAATATTATATATTATCGAAAAGAGGGAAAATCACTTTATGAAGCTTGCATTGCTGGAACAAATGAAGTTATAACACCCCTATTATCATCAGTTTTAACGACTTGTGCAGTTTTTATTCCCCTCATATTTTTAAGCGGAATTTCTGGAGCTCTATTTTATGATCAAGCTATGGCTGTCGCAATAGGACTTGGGGTTTCGCTTTTAGTAGCCATAACTCTATTGCCTGTACTTTTTAATCTGTTTCATAAAAAAAGTTCGCAAAACAATGATTTAGGTAGTGGCAGAGTTACTAAATGGTTGCAAAAAGTAAATCTTTTTAAAATAGAAGAGGCTTATGAGCGAAGCTTTGAAAAATTATTTAAAAGAAGAAAACTTGCATTATTTCTATTTTTAGGACTTTTTATTCCTGCAGCAATACTATTTTTTGTTCTTGAAAAAAGACAATTCCCGGAATTTACTCACGATGATGTTTTTGTAGAAATAGATTGGAATTTAGGCATACATCTTACTGAGAATAAAGAGCGAGTACAATTGATAGACAATGAAGTAGAGTCGCTTTTTGAAATGAACAACAGCTACATTGGAGTTCAAAACTTTATGGTACAGCAAGATTTAGATCAAACATTTTCAGAAGCAAAATTATATTACAAATGCGAAAATTCCACAAAAATAGATGAGCTAAAAACAAAAATCTCCAAACTTGTAGAAGAGAAATGGCCAAATGCAATAATTAAATTCTCAAATCCTGAAACTGTTTTTGAAAAGCTTTTTCATCAAGATGAGGCACAATTAGTTTTGCATCTCACAGACCGCAGTCCAAACGGTATTCCCAATTTAGAAAAAACAAGGGCAATTGGAGAACGATTAAATGAGATATTACCTAACAATGAGTGGATTTTACCACCTCACGATTCACACATTGAGTTACAAATCATTGGTGAAATGATGACTCTCTATAATGTGGATTACAATGTGTTAATAAACTCACTAAAAAGAGCTTTAAATGCTTGGCAAATTGGAGTTTTACATACAGGTGTTCAATATGTTCCTATGGTTTTGGGTAGTTCACCAGTTCCCCTAAATCAACTTATGAATGAATTGAAAATTATCAATCGATATGGCGGACAGATACCCGTTAAAACCCTCGTGGATATGAAAGAACGCAATGATTATAAAGAGTTGATAGCTGACACATACGGTGCTTTTGTACCCATCGAATCATCAAATATCAAATCAATGCGACAATTTAGAAACCAACAACAAAATATTGCAAACACCATAAAAAGCGAGTTTGATGTTGATATTCTATTTTCAGGAAATTGGATTGCCTCCAGAAAAATGATAAAAGAGCTGGCAATGGTATTACTAATATCATTACTCCTACTCTACTTTATCTTAGCTGCGCAATTTGAATCACTAACGCAACCACTGATTTTACTTATTGAGATTCCATTAGATGTTTCGGGTGCATTCTTTATGCTGTGGCTCTTCGGAAATAGCATTAACATAATGTCAATGATTGGTTTAGTGGTTATGAGCGGTATTGTGGTTAATGACTCCATTCTAAAAGTTGACACAACAAACCGACTTATAAAGAGTGGTGTTCCTTTATTAAAAGCTATAGAAATTGCTGGAAATAGAAGACTTAAACCAATAATTATGACCAGTGTAACGACTATTTTAGCACTACTCCCTGTACTTTGGAGTGGAGGAATGGGTAACGAACTCCAACGCCCATTGGCTTTAGCGGTAATCGGAAGTTTAACATTAGGAACTATATTAAGTCTATATTTAATACCACTTTTATATTATTATCTATATAGAAATAAAAAACAGTAGTAAGATATGAAAAAAATATTTTTGTCACTTTTAATATTCACGTTAAAATTAAGCTTACTCTTTTCACAAGGCACAATTTTACTTACGTTGAACGATGCTCTACAACTTGCTGAAGAGCAATCATTACAAAACTTTTTGAATAAACATTACTATTTAGCTGACTATTGGGCATATAAAAGTTATAAAGCTGATTATTTGCCCTCACTAAGTTTTAATTCAAATCCAATCACCTATTCAAATGCATCGCAATTGCGCTATAATTCAGCAACACAAAGCGACCAATTTGTTAGAACTAAGAATTTGAATTCATATTTAGGATTAGATTTATCACAAAAAATATCTGCAACTGGAGGAACATTCTTTGCTCAATCAGAACTGAATAGAATACAAAATTTTGGTGACAACAATTATTCACAATACTCTTCACGCCCATTTAGAATCGGCTACAGACAAGAGTTGTTTGGTTTTAACAGTATGAAGTGGCAAAAGAAAATAGAGCCATTAAGATATGAAAAAGCTAAAAAAGAGTATTTAGCATCAACCGAAACAATGTATCTGACAACCACGACTTTATTTTTTGATTTATTAAAATCTATGATTCAAAAAGAGATTGCTGAAGTGAATTTAGAAAATAGTGCAAACCTACTTGAAATATCAGAAAAAAGATTTGAATTAGGTGCAGTTTCACGCGAAGAACTATTGGATATGCGTCTATCTGTTAACAATCTAAAAATTCAACTTGAAGAGACTAATCTGTTTTTTAGAGAAAGAAAAGAGCGACTTCTTAATTTTTTAATGCTACCTATTGAAACTGATTTAGAGATCGTAATTCCCAATAAAATTCCCATCGAAGAGGTAGATATACAGTTGGTTTTACAGAAAGCGATGGAAAACAATCCACAAATAATGCAGATAGAGCAAACACTATTAGAAAATGAGAGAAATGTTGAACAAGCAAACAAAGGACGACATTTTAGAGCTGATATAAATCTATCCTATGGAATAAGTAAAGATGATGGTAATTTTCAAAATAACGGGAGTTTATCCAATGTATATACTCCTGATTTTGAAGACTATCAACAGATGAGCGTTGGTGTGAATATTCCTATTTTAGACTGGGGTAGAAATAAAGGAAGATATCAGATGGCAAAATCACAACAACAAATTGCACAAACATCAACTCAACAAACATTGCAACAGTTTAAGCAAAAAGCTGTCACGCAAGCCATTACATTTAATTTACAAAAATCGAAAGTTGAATCTGCCGCAATCTCTGATACACTTGCAAACGAGAGTTATCACTTAACGGTGGAAAGATTTAAAACGGGACAAACAGATGTGCTTAGATTAACATCGTCACAAAAGGCGAAAGATAATGCGCAATTGCAATATATAAATGCACTGTCAGACTATTGGTATTACTACTATACAATTAGACAATTAACGCTATACAACTTCGAAAATAACGAAGATATACTGTTTGATGAAGATAAATTAATTAAATAGATGGCTGATTCAAAAAAGAAAAATATAAAACAGATAATTGTTCACGTTATATTCTCAATTATCTTACTTATTCATATATTGTTATCGATAGCTTGGTTATCTATATTCACAATAATAATATGGGCTGCCTATTGGCTTTATAGTTCGCAAAACAAATTTATTTCAAAAATAAGAAGTAAAACAATCATATCATTTCCCATTGGGTTAATATTTGCATTGCTTCTTGCTATTTCACTAAAAACACTCTTCTTCGGAATAAATTATGTTCCCTCAGAATCAATGACCAACACTATTAAACCGTATGATATTCTATATGCAAATCCATTAATTTACGGTCCACGTTTGCCATCTTCTCCCTATGAAATATCGTGGATTGGCGTTGGACTTTGGCTAATTAACGGAAAAGATGTCGATCTTGAAAAAGAGTGGTGGAAATATAAAAGATTAAAAGGATACTCATCACCAAAACGCAATGATATAACAACTTTCAATCATCCTGTTGATAAAAGTATATACATTAAGCGAATTGCAGCACTACCAGGAGATACTTTGCAAATTATTGATAGTGATATATATATAAATGGCAAAAAAAGTGATTCTCCTAAAACTGCACGCTTCTATTCACAAGTGAAATTTAATAACAGACAAAATGCTTACAGAATCATTAGTGAAATGAATATAAATTTGTGGAATAATAATCACAGAAATGAGAAATTCAACGGTTTTTTAACAAAAGAAGAGCTCAAAAATCTTCAAGATAGTAACGAAGTACAACTTGCAACCATTGAACCAGAAAGAGAAGACACAGCCTGGCTTGTTTATCCCAAAAAGGAAGAGTTAAAATGGAATATTGATAATTATGGTCCATATATTCTACCGAAAAAAGGATATGAAATAGAACTTACAGAACACAATCTATTAATTTATGACAAACTAATAGCTCAAGATTCAGCTGATATAGACACTTTAAACAACAGATATAAATTTGCGCATAACTACTATTTTATGATTGGTGACAACTTTCACGATAGTGAAGATTCACGATATTTTGGACCAATAAAAGAAGAACAGATAATAGCAAAAAACACAATGATAATTTTCTCAAAAAAAGAGAAATTCAAACGTTTTTGGAAACGGTTGTAGGGTCGCTCCTATGTGGGCGACCGCATATTTTAAAACGTAGACAATCATTATATTTCCCACAGATCTCGCAGATTTACGCAGATGATAATTTCACCGCAGAGACGCAGAGAACTCTTAGGTTTGTATCAGTATTTAAATTTTTAAAAGCGAGGTTAATTTCTTTCTTTTGTTGTATTAAAGAAGGAAT
>CAZHHH010000052.1:0-17304 GCA_964532085.1 uncultured Marinilabiliaceae bacterium | reverse complement strand
ACTCGCGACCCCAACCTTGGCAAGGTTGTGCTCTACCAACTGAGCTATTTCCGCATTATTGCTTGGTTTTATTCCCAAATGCGATGCAAATATAAGGCTTTTTTTATTGTCTGCAAATATGTTTACAACTTTTTTATATAATTTTTTTAACTTTTCCTACAACTCACTAATAACCAACAAAATAAATTTACAATAAAAATCACAATCCTGATATCTTTTTTATCTCATTAAGCTCGGTTAGTGCTTCAAGAGGAGTTAAATTATTTATATCTAACTTTTCTATTCTATCACGAATCTGTTTTAAAATTGGATCGTCTAGTTGAAAAAAGCTTAATTGAAAACCCTCACGCTGTTGAGCTAAATCTTGAACTGGTTTACTCAAATCTCCTTTTCTATTAGCACTTTCTAGCTCTTTTAGTATATCTTCAGCTCTCTTCACTACACTTTTGGGCATTCCAGCCATTCGCGCAACGTGAATACCAAAACTATGATTACTTCCACCTGGTTGTAATTTTCTTAAGAAAATCACTTTATTATCAACCTCCTTAACAGAAACATTATAATTCTTGCATCGACTATATGACTTCGCCATCTCATTTAATTCATGATAATGAGTTGCAAAAAGTGTTTTAGCTGATGATTTTTTACTTTCATGAATATACTCAACTATGCTCCACGCAATAGAAATACCATCATAGGTGCTAGTTCCACGCCCCAACTCATCAAACAAAACAAGACTCTTAGAAGTAATATTATTTAATATGCTTGCAGCCTCATTCATCTCAACCATAAAAGTAGATTCACCTTGAGAAATATTATCAGATGCTCCAACACGTGTAAATATTTTATCTACAACGCCAATTGTAGCACTCTCTGCAGGAACAAAACTCCCTATCTGAGCTAACAAGACAATCAAAGCCGTTTGGCGCAATAGAGCCGACTTACCAGACATATTAGGTCCTGTAATAATTGTTATTTGTTGAGATTCATTATCTAAATAAACATCATTTGGCACATACTCCTCACCCACCGGCATATAAGACTCAATTACTGGATGACGACCAGCTTTAATATCTATCTTGTCACTATCATCAATAACAGGTCGAACATATCTCTTCTCTGCCGCTAATGTTGAAAATCCTAACAATACATCAAGCTGAGAAAGCAAGTTAGAGTTTAATTGAATAGCTGGGATATATTCTGATACTGCCTGAAGTAATTGATCATACAACTCTCCTTCAAGTGCTAATATTTTCTCTTCAGCACCTAATATTTTAGCCTCATACTCTTTTAACTCTTCTGTAATATATCTTTCAGCACTAACAAGCGTCTGTTTTCTAACCCACTCTTCTGGAACTTTATCTTTATGAGTATTTCTAACCTCTATATAATAACCAAAAACATTGTTAAAATCTATCTTCAAACTAGGTATTCCTGTTTTTTCACTTTCACGTTTCTGTATTAAGTCTAAATAATCTTTTCCTGAATTTAGAATACTCCTTAGTTCATCTAGTTCATCAGAAACTCCCGGTTTTATCACACCACCCCTAAAAAGTTGAACTGGTGGATCAATTTCCACCTCTTTCTCTATTCGCTCAAATAGCGAAACACAAGGATTCAACTGCTCACCATAGCGTTTCAGAACTTCATTATCTGCATTTTCACACATTACTTTAATTGGTGCTATATTTTGTAAAGCAACCTTTATTTGCACCATCTCACGCGGATTTAAACGACCCGCTGCAACTTTGGAAACTAGTCGCTCCAAATCACCAATTGGACGCAAATGAGAATCTAATTCTCCTTTTAAATCTGGCTCTTTAAAAAAGTATTCAACAGCTGATTGTCTATCTATAATTGGTCTTTTCTCTTTTAATGGAAGCGAAATCCACCTTTTTAGAGTTCGGCTACCCATCGGAGTTATTGTTCTATCAATAACTGTTGCCAATGACTGCCCTTCATCGCCATATGATTGAAACAGCTCCAAATTACGCATGGTAAATCTATCCAACCAAACATATTTATCTTCCTCAATTCTTACAAGAGTATTAATATGTTTTATATTATGATGATGAGTCATATCAAGATAGTGCAAAACTGCACCAGAAGCTACAACTCCCAAATTTAAGTCTCCAACGCCAAAGCCCTTTAGAGATTTTGTTTCAAAATGTTTTAATAATCTATCATTAGCTGATTGATTAGTAAAAACCCAGTCATCAAGTGGATAAGAGTAATATTTTGTTCCAAAAATCTCTGTAAACTGTTTTTTCTTACTTCTATCATAAAGAACCTCTTTAGGCTTAAAACTCGCCAACAACTTTTCGACATGATTAAAATCACCCTGTGCAGCAAGAAATTCACCAGTAGAGTGGTCAAGAAAAGAGACTCCTGCATAGTTTGATTCTAAATGAACAGCTGCAAGAAAATTATTCTCCTTATTCTCTAAAATAGTCTCATTAATGGTTACACCTGGAGTTACAAGTTCTGTTACACCACGCTTTACAATTGTTTTTGCAGTCTTTGGATCTTCAAGCTGGTCGCAAATAGCAACTCGCTCTCCTGCACGCACCAACTTAGGTAAATATGTATCTAATGCGTGATGCGGAAAACCAGCAAGCTCAACAGATTGCGCTGCACCATTGGCTCGTTTTGTTAGTGTAATACCTAATAACTGAGAAACTTTAATTGCATCTTCAGAAAATGTCTCATAAAAATCTCCAACGCGGAAAAGAAGTACAGCATCAGGGTATCTGTTTTTTATACCGTAATATTGTTTCATTAAAGGCGTTTGTACAACTTTTTTCTTCGACATTTATATATGATTTAAATAATTACACTTCGAGTTTAATATACAAAGATAATCTCAAAAGATAGAATTTGAAATGTTTTAGAAAGAACTATTCAATTATTTTCTAAAAATGATATCCAAAATATTTATAACGTTATGTTTTTCGGATGTTCACATTCTATTACATTTTGATTTTTCTCTTATTTCACCAGGTCCTACCCCAAACCCCTCTTGCTTTCAGCTAGAGTCGTTAAAGGGGCTTATTGCATATAGCTAATTCTTATTTTAAAATTAAATTTTGATAATAATTTGAGAAACACTGTTTTTATCACAAAGGTTTTTGTATATAAAACCTTGCTTAGCTTGCTAGTAGCCCCCTTTAGAGGGTTTGGGGATTATTAAAAACCGTGTCTCATCGGAGGAGAGAGCAACATAATAATAACCATTTCAGAATAACTATAAAGATAACAACTCTACAAGGCTATTTTATTATTCTATAATTTTACACAACTTACTAACTACCCTTTGTGTGTTTTGCAGGCGTAATCTAACTAATAGACAATCTACAATTATATATGTTAAAATATTTGAACTTTTGAATAAAATTGTATAGATTTATAGCAAGCGAGAATTCAAACAGATTGTTTAATTTTTAAAATTAAAACTATGAAAACTATTGTAAGATCATTCGGATTTATAATACTTTTTTCATGTGTTGCAATCCTCACTTATTTTGTGGCAAACAGCCTGATAAGTATTATATTACTAACAGTGACTGCATTTTTATTAGTTGCAGGATTTTTTACATATATAATTACAAATAAGATAAGTAATAAAGTTTAAGGGAAACCTCCCTGCAGACATTCGGTAGTAAAGTTATACCACCACATACCTATCGAATGTCTGTCTATTGTTAAAAATTTAGATAAAAATCTTTGGTAAGTTCTTTATACTCTTCAGAGTAGATATGCCTCCCACCTGTTTCTATTATCAGCTCTTCAATCTCTCTCTTTTGATAAATAAATGACCAACACGATATTACTCTATGCACACTTTTATTTGGCGCTGGCCTTACTTCTAACCTTTTACGCTCAAATAATCCTATATCTTTAGCTGCAACAGTAAATATTTCATAACTCTCTTTAGGTAAAATAAGTGAAAATAGTCCATTGGGTTTTAATAATTTAGTCACTCCCACCAACAACTCATCAAGTGGCAGACTGAAGCTGTGTCGAGCAACTGCTCTTTGCTTATTAGGGGCACTGTTTCCACTTAAGAAAAAGGGAGGATTACAGACTATTGTATCAAATTTATTTTCTGTAGATTTCATAAATTTATTCAATGAAGTGTGATAACTAACAAGTCTATCACTCCATTTAGAGTTAGAAAAATTTAAGGATGATTGTTTATTAGCATCTTCATCAATATCAATTGCAACAATTTGGGTATATTCTGTTCTTTGAGCAACCATCAAGCTTAATAATCCAGTGCCAGTGCCAATATCTAAGCAATAACCACTATCGATTATTGGTACCCATGCTCCAAGCAAAACTCCATCTGTACCGACTTTCATAGCAGCAAGATTCTGCTTAACTTCAAACTGTTTAAATTTGAAAGAATTATTTGCCACAGCTAAAAATCTATTTTCTCATTATAAACACCCAATCCAAAAAGAGCATAATCATATCTGACTGGGTCGTTAGCATCTAATTTTCGTAATTTTTGGGTCAACTCTTCAACAGCTTTCCAGTCATTTTGCTTTCTCTCTAGCAAACCCATAGAACGTGCTACTCTGCCAACATGGACATCAAGCGGTATCATAAGAGCAGATTTTGGTATCTCTTTCCACAATCCAAAATCAACAATACCATCATCTCGCACCATCCACCTTAAAAACATATTTATTCGTTTAGCAGCAGAGCCTTTCAGCACATTTGCTAAATGTTTTTCTGTACGCTGCAAAGGCTCATAACTCATAAAAACAGATCTAAAGTGTGCTAAAGATGAATAAATAGTATTATCTATTTTATAACCATCAGTAAAAAGCTTTTCCAACCCACCATGTGTGAGATAAACTTCACGAAGTGCACTAACAAAATATTGAGCATCAAACCCATTAAATGTTCGATAAACAAAAGTAGAAAGTTCTTCAAAATTAGATGAGTTACCTTGAGTGATATATTCATAAGGAGAATTATCCATAATTTCCATTAGCAAATTGGCTTTGCTTAAAATAGCTTTACGCTGCCCCCACGCAATTATAGAAGTCAAAAATCCAGCTATCTCTATATCCTCTTTTTTCTTAAATTTATGTGGTATTGAGATAGGATCATCTAATATGAACCATTTTTCATTATATTTATTTACAAACTTATCTAATTGAGATTTTATAACATCCATTCTTTTAATCAATTAACTTACCATCAACAATGTTAATTGTCCTATCAGATTTATCTGCAAGAGTTTTATCGTGAGTAACGATAATAAATGTCTGTTTAAACTCATTGCGAAGTGATACAAATAAATCCATCAAATATTCTTGATTTTTAGAGTCTAAATTACCTGATGGTTCATCTGCAAAGACAACTTTTGGGTCATTAATCAAAGCACGGGCTACTGCAACTCTCTGTTTTTCACCACCACTTAGTTCCGATGGTTTATGATTTAATCTATGAGATAAATCTAAATATCCTAAAATTCGCTCAGCTTCTTTCATTGCATCTTGTTTAGACAAACCACCAATTAGTGCAGGCAATGCTGCATTTTCAACTGCAGTAAATTCTGGAAGCAACTGATGAAACTGAAAAACAAAACCAATATTTTGATTTCTAAATCTTGCTAACTCCTTTTCTGATAATTTGTTAATTGCTGTGTTTGCAATAAAAACTTCGCCAGCCGAGGCATTATCCAAAGTACCTAAAATTTGTAGCAGAGTTGTTTTTCCAGCACCGCTTGCTCCTAAAATTGAGACTATTTCGCCAGAATTAATAGAGATATCAATGCCTTTTAGCACCTCTAAATCACCAAAACTCTTTTTTATTCCAATACCCTTTACCATTAATTATTAAATAGATAAATCATATAAGCAACATACAAACTTAAAAGTATCAAACCCTCAATTCGAGAAATTTTCCCTTTCTTAACAGGCAAGATAAATAGAAAAAGTAGTATAGCAAAAATCAAGCTAATAACAATATCAACAACCACCTGCGATACTGATGTGATATCAATACCCCAAGAAACTACTGATGTTGCACCAAGTACGGCGAAAATATTAAAGATATTAGAACCCACTAAATTTCCTAGTGAGATATCGTTCTCTTTTCTATAAATTGCCACTAAAGAGGTTATTAACTCTGGCAAACTTGTGCCAATAGCCACTAAAGAAATCCCAATTATTCTTTCATTTACGCCCCATTTTTTAGCTATATCAACAGCTCCATCAATTAACAATTCTGCGCCAAAATATAGACCTACAACAGCAAAAATCACGTACAGAAAAGATTTGAACATCGAGAATTCGGGTGGTAAAATTTCTTCTTTATAGCCATCTTTCTCTTTAGAGAATCTAAATAGATTGTAAATATAAAAGAGCAATAAAAGGATAAAAACAATTCCCACAAATGGTGATATTTTACCAAAAGCAACTGAAATTAACAGCAGTAAAGTGGCAAATATCATTACCCAAAAATCTTTAATTATCGCTTTATCTTTAACAGCTATGGGAAGAATCAACGCTACAGCCCCAGCTATCAACCCTATATTTGCTATGTTTGAGCCAACTATATTACCAAGCGCCAAGTCTGGCAACCCATTGTAAGCAGATTTTACACTCACGAATAATTCTGGTGCAGAAGTACCAAATGCAACAACAGTAAGTCCAATTTTTAGCGAACTAATTTTAAAATGTCTAGCTAAGTTCACACTACCTTTAACCAACACATCACCACTAAAAACTAGCAGTACCAGCCCCGCTATAAGAAATAAATATGATATCAAATTTTATATATTTAGAATATTATCAATAATATAGGATATAAGTTTATTAGAAGAAAAACAAAGGTATAAAAAAACCTCCTAAAAAATAGGAGGTTTTTGTAAAACATATAATAATACTTTTATTTTTTTGCTTTTTCAGCTACCGCTTTTTTAGTCATAAAGTTGTATGCCAATGGTGATGCAATAAATACAGATGAATATGTACCTACGATAACACCAATCATTAGGGCAAATACAAATCCTTGAATAGCTTCACTACCAAATAAGAATATAACTAGTAGAACCACAAAAGTTGTTAAAGATGTATTTATAGTACGGCTAATAGTTGAGTTTACAGCCATATTGATAACCTCACCCACTTCACGTTTAGGATATAATTTCAGATACTCCCTAATTCTATCGAAAATAACAACAGTATCATTAATTGAATATCCAACAACTGTTAGAATCGCAGCTATAAACGTCTGGTCCATCTCCATACCAAATGGCATAATTGAATAAGTTAGAGAGAAAATACCAAATACAAATAGCACGTCATGCACAAGTGCAATAACTGCACCCAATCCATACTGCCATCTACTAAATCTTAATAAGATATATAAGAATATCACAATTAATGAGAAAGTAATAGCAAGACCAGCCTTATTGCGCATGTCTGTAGCAATTGTAGGTCCAACTTTTTGTGAACTTTGCATATATTCACTCAAGAACTCCTCTTTGCCTACACCATCATTTAAGAATGGTTTTAGACCACTATATAAACTTTCTACAACAATAGAATCTGCTTGGTCGCTAGTATCATCTACTTTATAGTTTGTTGCAATTCTTATTTGATTTGGTCCTCCAAAAGTTTTAACCTCAGTGTTAGCACCTTCAAATGCCTCGAACATTGCAGTACCAACCTCTGATGCATCAACTGACTCTTTATCAGCAAAACGTACTACATAAGCACTTCCACCTGTAAAGTCAATACCCATTTTTAAACCACGAACAGATAGAGAACCAACAGATACTAATGCTAATGCAATAGATACAATGAAGAATGTTTTTCTATTTTCAATAAATTTAATCTTCAGGTTTTGGAATAGATTGCGAGTAAATTTAGTATCGAACACTAAATCAATCTCTGATTCTAGTAACTTTTCATATATCAATCTTGAAACATAAACAGCTGTAAAGAATGAAGTTACAATACCAATCATAAGAGTTGTTGCAAAACCTTTGATTGGTCCTGTTCCAAACAAGAATAATATAAGACCAGTTAAGAAAGTTGTAACGTTAGCATCAATAATTGAAGAGAAGGCGTTTTTATAACCCGCTGCAACTGCTAATTTCACACCTTTACCAGATCTCAACTCCTCCCGTATTCGTTCATAAATAAGTACGTTAGCATCAACCGACATACCGATTGTAAGAACAATACCCGCTATTCCTGGAAGTGTCAACACAGCATTAAACGATGCTAAAACTCCCATAATAAAGAACATATTGGTAATTAGAGCAATATCAGCAACGATACCAGCTTTAAAACCATAGTATAAAATCATATATAACAGAACAGCTAAGAACGCCCATAAGAATGAAGTCAATCCAGCATTAACAGCCTCTTTACCAAGAGATGGTCCAACTACTGTATCTTCAACAATTCTTGCAGGTGCTGGTAATTTTCCAGAGTTTAGAATGTTTGCTAAGTCTTTCGCCTCTTCTAAAGTAAAGTTTCCAGTTATTGAGCTCTGTCCACCTTTAATTTCATTTTGAACAGTTGGGAAACTGTAAACATAATTATCTAGAACAATAGCTATCGATTTTCCAATATTAGCATTTGTCAAACGAGCCCATACTTTAGCTCCTTCACTATTCATAGACATCTCAATTTCAAATCCACCTCTTTGACCAATTCTGTCTGAAGCGTGAGAAATTGCATCACCCTCAAGTGGTGCACGTCCATCAATGCTTGATGCTCTAATAGCTATTAATTGGAAATAATTTTCTCTTGTATTTTCTGGTGCAGCAACCCAATACTGTAAATCTTCAGTTGGAATAGGTTTTACACCCCAAAGTAGTTTTAACTCACGAGGAAGCACACTTTTTACTGCTTCATCATTTAACCACTCATCAATAACCTTCATATTTCTTTCAGCAGCAACACCAATTACTGGCCCTGCTCCTCTTCCACTTGGCTGTAAAAGTGAAAATAATGAGCGTACAGATTGATCAACTGCATCATCTAGAGCATCAGCATCTTCTATCTCTGCAAGAATGCTAAGCTCTTCATCTGTAGCTTCAACCTCTTCCACCTGCTCTTCTAGTTCAACCTCATCAGCAGCAACAGTTTCTGAAGTTTTACGCTCTTCAATCTTTGCAACTTCTGCGTTTGCTTGAACTAAATATTCAATAATTTCTTGATTATCATAAGTCTCCCAAAACTCAAGGTTTGCCGACCCTCTAAGTAGAGTTCTAACACGCTCAGGCTCTGTGATACCAGGAAGCTCAATCAGAACTTGACCATCTTTTTGCAATCTTTGAACATTTGGCTGAACAACCCCAAATCTATCTATACGAGTTCGAATAATATTAAAAGCATTGCCGATTGCACTTCTAGATTCTTCTCTTAAAACGGTTAAAACCTCATCATTTGTAGAGTTATATTTAACTTTGTCTCTTAAATCAGATGTAGTAAATATTGCAGCTAAGCTACCACCTGGTGCTACTTCATTAAATGATTCTCCAAAAAGAGTAATAAAGTCTCTTGTACTATTTTTCTCTTTCTCTTCTGCAAGTTCTATAGCTTTTTTGAAATTTTCATCTTGACTATAATTTGATAAAGCTTGAACAATATCAGAAACTTTAACTTCTAGAATTAAGTTCATTCCACCTTTTAAATCAAGACCAAAATTAATCTCTTTATTTTTACACTCTAAGTAAGTGTACTTTCTTGCACCAAAAAGAAAATTATAAACTGGCTCGTGCGCTATTGAATCTAAATATGATAATTCATACTTTTTAACTTCGTTAAAATCCTGTGGATCTTGAGCCATCATTTGGGCATACTCTACAGCATTTTTTTCCACTTTTCGTGTATGATAAGTAAAAATCAGCTGGTATAAACTCACTAATGCCAATAATATGGCAAATAGTCTTATCGCTCCTTTGTTTTGCATTTGATTTGTTTATTTTCTATTCTAAAGTATTTTATATTTTTTTCACATTCACGCAAATATATCATTATTTTCTAAATCTTAATTAGCAAATAGAAATTTATTGCTAAATAAAGTCGTTTTAGTATCAAAAAAGATGTTTTAAATGATATTTTGAAAAATTTACTCTTCTAACGCAACATTTAATCTGTTAAACATAACAGCCAAATGTGCATAAAGTGATGTATTTTGAACAACTACTGATTCTGGAACAGAAATCCTTACAGGCGTAAAGTTCCATATAGCTCTTATGCCATTTTCAATCATTACTGTAGCAACTGCTTGTGCATTTTCGGCTGGAACAGTGAGAATACCAATTTTCACATCACTATTTTTACTATCTTGAAACTTATTAACATTGTTGATTTTTACACCATTAATTTCACTTCCTATAACTTTTTCATCAACATCAAAAGCCTCTATAATTTTTAAACCATACTGCGCTAAACCATGGTCATAGAGCAATGCTCTTCCCAAACTACCAGCACCAAATAAGTATGCCTCTTCCATTTCTATAAATCCTAAAAACTCTTCCAAAGCACTTATTAATGGTTCTACTTCGTAGCCCACTCTCGTCTTACCAGCAATTCCTGTATATGCCAAATCTTTAGTCACTTGAGTTGGGTCAACTCCATTATCACGAGCTATCAAAGTAGAAGAAACATACTCGCTACCACGCCTATGTTCCAACTTTAAATAGGCAAGATAACAAGGCAATCTCCTAAGTGCAGGTTCGGGCACTAAAGGTGTTTTCTTCTTGTTATTTTTTCCTCCCATATCAAAAATAAATTTTCATTTAAACATTACAAAAATACATAAGTTTTTGATTAAAGAATAATTTCTCTAATCAAAAACTTATTTTTGATGTAAAAAAAAAGACTGCATAAGCAGTCTTACATTGTGGGCGCTAACGGATTCGAACCGCTGACCCTCTGGGTGTAAACCAGATGCTCTGAACCAACTGAGCTAAGCGCCCTAAATAAAATAAAAAGGTGTGGGCACTAACGGATTCGAACCGCTGACCCTCTGGGTGTAAACCAGATGCTCTGAACCAACTGAGCTAAGTGCCCTTTTTAAAAGCGATGCAAATATAGAAGAGTTTTTTACAAAGACCAAATATTTTCACTAAATTAAATTATTTCAGCAACAACAAAAGTGCTTCCCCCTATGAAAATCAAATCTTTAAGGCCTGCAATATTTTTTACGTAATTAAGTGCAGAATTAACACTTGGATAACTTTCTCCATGTAAATCAAATTTTAAAGCTCGATTTTTAAGCTCATTTGATAAAATACTGCGAGGAGAATCAGCATTTACAAAATGATAAATCGCTTCTTTTGGCAATAACGCCAAAACATTGTCAATCTCTTTATCATCTGCCATACCAAAAATCACATGTAAATTTTGATAATTTTCTTCATTAATCTGATTAAATATATTTAAAATGGCATCTTCATTATGTCCTGTATCTACTATAATTTTAGGAGATTCATTTATTATCTGCCAACGACCTAATAAATTTGTGTTTTTAACCACATTTTCAACTCCTTTTGCAATAATGTCTTTATTTAAACTATAACCTTTCTCTATTAAAACATCAGCTACTTTCAGAACTAAACTCAAGTTGTTTTGCTGATAAAGTCCTAAAAGTGGAATAAAAAGCTCTGTAATATTTCCATCTTTATCCTTAGAGATTACTCTTCTATAATTATTAGAAATTTCCATCATCTCAATTTGATAAAAGTCTTGAGAGTAATATATTTCCGAATTTAAATCAGCTGCTTTATTATTAAATACCTCATCACTTTCGATATTATGTTTTCCAATAACGACAGGCTTATTTTCTTTAATAATTCCCGCTTTTTCTACAGCTATTGTTTTAATATTATCTCCCAAAATTGAGACATGATCAATTCCCACATTGGTTATAACACTTATTTCGGGCGTTACTACATTTGTAGAGTCCAGCCTACCGCCTAATCCAACCTCCACAACGGCAAAATCCACCTCTTTCTGTGCAAAATAGCTAAAGGCCATAGATACTGTGAGTTCAAAAAATGAGGGTGAAATATTCTTTATCATTTCATAGTTGTCATTTACAAAATCAACTACATCATCCTCACTAATCATCTCTCCATTTATCTTTATTCTCTCTCTAAAGTCCTTTAGATGAGGCGAAGTATAAAGTCCCACCTTATATCCAGCCTCTTGCAAAACTGAAGCTATTATGTGAGAAACAGAACCTTTTCCATTTGTTCCACCAACATGAATTGTTTTAAAGTTTTTATGTGGATTATTAAAATAGTTATCTAACTCAATGCTATTATCTAAATTTGCTTTATATGCTGAACGTCCATCCCTTTGAAACATAGGCAGCTTTTCATACAGAAAATTTATTACCTTTTTATAGCTTTTTATCACACTAAAAAATTAAAAATTGATTAACTATTTGCTATCTTTATAAGAAAGCTCTGAATTTGCAAAAATAGCAAATAGAGAATTAATATTAATACTTTTTAAAATATATAGATATGAAAACTTCTAATAATAGTTCAGCAAAAATTTTTATTCTCGACACTAATGTAATTCTACATGATCACAAGTGTCTTTATAACTTTCAAGAAAATGACATTGTAATTCCCATTGTTGTTTTGGAAGAGATTGACCAATTCAAAAAAGGCAATGAACAGATTCATTTTCAAGCACGTGAGTTTGTTCGCCAACTTGACAAAATTGCTGGGGAACAACTGTTTACCGATGGTATATCACTTGGCAAAGATAAAGGACGACTATTTATAGTCACTGGAAAGCCTTTCCCAAAAGTTATGGAAGAGTCTTTCACAGAAAGGAATTCAGATAATCAGATTCTGTCAGTTGCGCTTTACATCAAAGAGGAGTATAGCAAACGAAATGTTGTAGTTATTTCTAAAGATATAAACCTCAGAATGAAAGCTAAATCTTTAGGAATAAATGCTGAAGATTATGAAACTGACAAAGTTAAAGATATTGGAGTACTTCAAAAAAGTGTGGATAGTTGGGATGATTTTGACATTTCAATTATAGATAATATTTATCAGACAGGATATTATGATTTAAATAATAATCCAGAGATAGCTTCTAAACTTTCAGCAAATCAATATGTTATTTTAAAAAATGGCAGCCAAAGTGTTCTAACTTGGCATGACTCTTCTGCTAACCAATTAGTTAGAATTGAAAAACGCAATGCTTTTGGAATTGAACCTCGTAATTCTGAGCAAACATTTTCACTTCATGCACTTTTAAACCCTGATATTAAGCTTGTATCATTAACAGGAAAGGCAGGAACTGGAAAAACATTGCTTGCACTTGCAGCTGCATTACAACAACATAATACATATAAACAGATATTATTAGCGCGACCAATTATGCCGCTTACAAATCAAGATTTAGGATTTTTACCTGGTGATGTTAATGAGAAAGTTGCGCCATATATGATGCCACTTTATGATAATCTTGCTGTTATAAAAAATAGATTCTCTGCAGGAAGCAGGGAAAATATTATAATTGAGGATATGCAGAAACGAAATGAATTAACCATTACACCATTAGCATACATTAGAGGTCGAAGTTTATCAAATTTATATTTTATTATAGATGAAGCGCAAAACTTGACTCCTCATGAGGTTAAAACTATCATAACAAGAGCAGGTGAAGGCACAAAAATGGTTTTTACAGGTGATGTTCATCAAATTGACTCTCCTTATCTAGACGTACAGTCAAATGGTCTAGCATATTTGACAGACAAAATGAAAGGGCAAAACATATTTGCACACATCAACTTGGTAAGAGGTGAAAGAAGTTACTTAGCAGATTTAGCATCAGATTTATTATAAGAAACTCTTCTGGGTTGTAGCTACTCAGCTATGACCCAGATTCAACCTCCTCTAACTCTCTTTTTTCATGAGGTCTATAAACATAGACTACACCATAATCTGAACAATATTTTCTTTTCTCTTCTCCCTCAAAATCATTATAATACTCCTCTATCTCATTCCAAATATCTGTGATAAGTTTGTCTGCTTGATTACGAAATTCTATTGTTCTCTCCATCAATTTCTGAGTAGTAATCTGAAGATCTTTATGAATATTGTATGTTTCTACAAAACGGTCATATCGTATCTTTACCATTGCAAGAGATGGATTATAAATCCTTGTAGCACCAGTTGCCATTCGCTGCTCTTCACCATCTACAATAGCTTTTCCCCAATGTAGTAGTTGCTGCTCTGTTCCCATATCTGGCACATTTCCATCCTCTTCATCTATACCATAATATACTCGAACATCTGACTTGAACTCACCACGCAAAACAGCAAAATTGACCACTTGTAAAAAATGAGAAACATAAAGACGAGAAATTCTGTAGTTCTCTGCAAGTTCTCTCCCAATTGAAGCTTGTCTATCTCTACTTCGTTGATATTGATCCAACATTTGATGAAAATGAGGATAAAATTGACGAAGCTCAAGAAGTAATTTCTGAGAAAAAGGAAGCATGTCAACTGGAACATTTTCACTTCTTTCCAATGCTCTTTTAAAAGCTCTCAAACGAGCTTGATCAGTATTAGGTAATCGACGATATGGCATAAACACAAAATATTAATAAATAGACTTTAGTTTGTCGAATAGCCTATTTTAAAATCTTTTAAAAACTTATAAATATAAAAATCAATTAGATACACACATTAAATATGTCATATCAATAATCTTCATATTTTGAGCTGGGATTTTTTAATATATATGAGACATACAATCTCTGTAATATTAAATAAATACTAACACTTTACAAAATAAATTCTAAATAAAATGATAGCTCACTTTTTTAAAGACTGTTATCATAAATACAGTCAATTACATTTAACGAACTAGTTTTTATCAAGTTACATAATTATAAATAATAATTTGTTAACACTATCCTAAATAGTAATTGTTATATTACGCAATGAACAGAACGTCGTAGGCGTGAAACCTTTGTAGAAACGTCGTTATTATGGTTTGAATTAAACGTCGTAGGTGTGGCATTTTATACAAAATATCGTCCCAAATAGGATTAATTCAACATTAAATATTTAGAACGATATTGCTCATTTATTAATCAAAATCTCTTATCAGCTAAGCCAATCCCATTTATTTTTCTATACAAATCCAATGCATAAACATCAGTCATTCCAGAAATAAAGTCTAAAACAGCCTGAATTTTATCTGATATTGAAGCATCGGCTCCTACTTTATATTGCAGTGGCATAAAAGGGAGTAACAATCCTGCATATTCATCTTTTGGATTTAGAACTGCTTTTGTAAATTCTCTTAATAATGTTCCCAAAATCTTAAATCCAGAAATCTCAACCTCAACAACAGATGGATGACAATAAATCGTGTTAATTCCAGTTTCTATGCACTTTTTCATCGCAATACTTGGTTCTTCTTTCAATTTTTTAATTAATGAGTCATTAAAAGTACCAGCCATAATTTCATCATAATTAGCAATGAAAATATCAGATGTTAAATTGACTAACTTACCTATAACATTAGCTCTCAGAAAAGCTATCTGTTCATTTTTATCTGTGACTGTTACACAGATTTCGTGAAGATAATTGCTATATTTAATATCATCATTAAAGAAATTAATCAATAGCTCTTTGGTTTCTTCAAATGACAATATTCCAAGTTTATGCGCATCTTCAATATCCATCACTTGATAACAGATATCATCGGCGGCTTCTACTAAATAGACCAATGGATGTCTAGCATACTGAACAGGATTGGTTGAAATTTTTGGAATGCCCAATAATTGAGCAACATCATGATAAGTTTTTTCTTCTGAATTGAAGAAACCATATTTCTTTAGCCCGCTACTTCCAGATGCATAAGGATATTTCACAATAGATGCAACTGTAGTATATGTCATTCTGAAACCACCAACACGTCTACCATTAAATTGATGAGTTAATAATCTAAAGGCGTTAGCATTTCCTTCAAAATTTGTAAAATCACTCCATATTTGAGGATTATTCACCTCACTTTCATACACTTTCCCCTCTCCATGTTTAAAAAAATGAGATATGGCGGTTTCCCCGCTATGTCCAAAAGGAGGGTTACCCATATCATGCGCTAAGCAAGCGGCTGCGGTTATGGCACCAAGTTCACTAATAAGCTCGTTAGTCTCATTTTTAACCTCAAACAAGAATTTACTAATATTATTACCTAATGACCTGCCAACACTTGCAACTTCAAGACTATGAGTTAGTCTATTATGAACAAACACACTTCCTGGCAAAGGAAAAACTTGTGTTTTATCTTGCATTCTTCTAAAAGGTGATGAAAATATCAATCTATCAAAATCTCTTTGAAATTGAGTTCTGTCATGACTTTTTATTTGTGAATCTAGCTCACCTGTTCTTTTTGTTGATAATAAATTATCCCAATTCATCATATTTTCTTTTTCCATGGAATCATGTATTCAATTGTGTAAGACAATCCTCCATTTACTTTTCTATCTCCATTCCCGTATCCTGGAACAGCGTACGGTTTAAGCATGTCTTGACCACCTTTATAAACTGCAGCTCGAATATGCACTTTCCACCCAAAGTAGATATTTCGTAACAATTCGACACGTGGGCCAGCCGAAAACTCTAACCAATGAGTATGAACAACCTCAGAATTAACACTTCCCATATAATCACCCCAATATCCATTCTCAATTAATATTGATGATGCTTTTTGGTCCTGTACAGCCACTCCATATTGAAATCCTAGAAAAATATTGTCTGTTAAGGATTTCTTTTTTGAGAGAATATTTTTTTCTCCTCCAACTTTCAAGAACGTACCGTTAGATTGATAATTAAGAACATCAGTATTAGAGGAGACATTTTCATACCCCACCTCTCCATTAAAAAACCAATCGTCAAAAAGATTAATACGAGTGAAAAAACTCACACCAGTTCGGCTATTATCAAAGAAAGAATTTAATGGAGTAGCTAAGTTCACCCCTAGAGTAAAACCAATGGGAGTAAACTCTTTGCTATCAATTAAACTTGTTTCATTCTTCTGTTGACCAAATGCAGAAACAGTTATTCCAATCAATACTATATTAATAAATAAATATCTTAACATTCTCAATATTTTCATTATATCTAACACTCTTTACATCTAAGCCAATCGAATCAATAAAAGCACTTGTTGACCAAACGGTATCAATCGTAAAATTAAATGCATATCCACATTTACGTGATATGTAATAAAATTCTTTTTTGTGAGAAATCCACAAAGTATCTTTCATTGTATTATT
>CAZHHH010000051.1:5600-17345 GCA_964532085.1 uncultured Marinilabiliaceae bacterium | reverse complement strand
AATCACTATTTTTAAAAATCAATTTTATAAAATATGATTTTGCGTCGTCTGTTATTACCATTTTCGTGGATTTATTGGCTAGTTACACATTGCCGTAACAAGCTGTTTGATAGTGGAAAAATACCATCAACATCTTATGATGTGCCGATAATATCAGTTGGGAATATCACTGTTGGAGGAACAGGAAAAACACCTTTAACAGAGTATATAATCTCTCTTTTATCAGACATTACTCCTATTGCTCTACTTAGCCGCGGATATGGTAGAAAAACGAAAGGCGTTATCATTGCAGATGAAAACTCTACTTATGAGCAAATTGGCGATGAACCAATGCAGATGAAGCTAAAATTCCCAAAATTGATGGTTTGCGTGGCAGAAAAACGTGTAGATGGTGCAAATGCTCTACTAAATCTGCCAAATCCGCCAAAAATCATCTTACTTGACGATGCATTTCAGCATAGACATATAAAACCTGGCTTTTCAATTTTAGTAACAGATTATTATCGTCCAATGTGGCGTGATTTTGTTTTTCCTGCGGGAAATTTACGCGAATCTCGAAGAGGAATTAAACGTGCAGACGCAGTTTTAGTTAACAAATGTCCAAAAGGTCTATCAACCGATGAAGCAAACTTTATCAAAGGGAAATTGAAATTATCTTCTTATCAAAAGCTGTTTTTTAGCTCTATAGATTACGAAGAACCTGTACCAATTACTGGAAATAAAAGAGATTTTGTTGAAGAATTATCAAAGTTTGAAAATAGATTGACTGCAGTTGCAGGTATTGGTAATCCAAAGCCTTTTTTCAACAAAGTGGTGAAATTTAGCGATAAACTTAAAACAGTGAGATTTAAAGATCATCATAACTTTACCGAACGTGATATTGATAAAATAAAAATGTCATCAATAGATGAGAATGGCAATAAATCATTGATTTTAACAACTGAAAAGGATGCAGTTAGACTTTCTTCATTGCCATTTTTAGATGATGATTTAGCAAAAAGAATATGGTATATTCCAATTCTGCCAAAAATCTTATTTAACAAAGAAGATGAGTTTAAAAATATGATAAATAACTATATTACAGAAAATTAAAATATTGAAATATGCTTACAAAGATGAAAGAAACAGCTGAATTTTTAAAATCAGCACAAGATTTAAATCCAAAGATTGGAATTATTTTAGGTACAGGATTGGGCGGATTAGTTAATGAGATTGACATTAAAGTCTCTATCTCTTATGAAGATATACCACACTTCCCCGTTTCAACAGTAGAGGGACATAGCGGACGTTTAATTTTCGGAACTATAAAAGAAAAACCGATAATGGCGATGCAAGGTAGATTTCATTACTATGAAGGCTACTCAATGCAAGAAGTAACTTTTCCAGTACGTGTTATGAATTTATTGGGAATAACACATTTGATTGTCTCCAATGCAACAGGTGGACTAAATCCTGACTTTAAAATTGGCGATATAATGGCAATTACCGACCACCTGAATATGTTTGGTGATAATCCACTTATTGGTAAAAACATTGACGAAATGGGTCCTCGTTTCCCTGATATGAGTGAGCCTTATGATAAAAAGCTTGTGCAATTAGCTTTAGAAATTGCAAAGGAAGAAAATATAGACCTAAAACAGGGCGTTTATGCAGGAACATCAGGTCCAACATTTGAGACACCAGCTGAATATAAATATTTTAGAATTATAGGTGGTGATGTGGTTGGTATGTCAACTGTGCCGGAGGTTATTGTAGCCCGTCATTGCGGTATTACCTGTTTTGGTGTTTCTATTATTACAGATTCAGGTGTTCCTGGCGAAATTGTAGAAATTTCACACGAAGAGGTGCAAGTGGTTGCTCAGAAAGCTGAGCCAAAAATGACAAAAATTATATCTGAATTGATTGATAGAATGTAGGTTTTGACGCCCACAGATTAAATTGTTTTCCCACAGACCTCACAGATAAACGCAGATGTTTTCACCGCAAATCTGTGTAAATCTGTGAAATCTGCGGGAGATAAATTACATCCCCAACACCGCAACTCTTTTCTCTTGTTTCACTTCACCTTTTAGATTAAACCATTTTATTAATATCACATAAATACCACTTTGACACTTTTTGTACTCATCATCTGTGCCATCCCACGTATAAAATCCCTGAACTGACGCTAACTCATTGTTTACCAGCTTGCGAACGGGCGCACCATTCTGATTAAAAATTTCTATGGTACAACTATAACCCTCTTCTGGAAATTTATAATGGATAAATAATAGGTCATCAACTCCATCCATATTAGGTGTGAAAACTTCAGGCTCAATAGTGAATGTTTTCTCATTAACTTGCTCAAAATCTTTCGCTTGTGAGTTTTTATAAGTTGGGGTTGCATAATTTTCATTAGCCGATGCCGAATGCCAATTACCAATTCTATTGGTGGGTTCGTTCGTATTTATGCGTTCCAACGCTACACCCTTTGTACTTGCAAGCATTGAATGATGCAAATGATCGCTATAATTGAATTGGTCAACAGTTACCCCTAAGTTGCTAGAAATGAACACAACACCACCTCCATTTACATAATTTGGGAAGCTTGGGACCTCAAAAATTTGCTCTGAAATAGCTTTTTCATAATGGTTAATTAAAGCTGTTTTATCAGCTGTAAAAACAAGATATTCTTCTGGGAAAAATGCTCTTTTTTCAGGTGAAAGTTGTATCATTTTATCTGGTAATCCATCAATATTATCTTTTGCAGCAAAAAGTTGAGATAAATCTATAATTTTATCACTTCTATTATAAAGTTCTACAAAATCTTTAACATCACCCACAGGGTCAAAAAGTAACTCATTTATAACAATATCAAATGGTTCTGGAGAAAGTGGATTTGCAAAATATAACGGTTGTGGAAAATCCATTTCATTACCCGCTAAATCTACTGGAGGCAAGGCTAGTGTTAATTCATATTTTCTGTTTTTCTCAATCTCTGATTTGAAATTAATGTAACAAACTGACTTTGTCACGCCATCAAGCCAAACAGTGTCTATGTCCAGCTCGGGTTTTATTACAATATTCAATAAATCTGAATAGAATTCATCTGTTACAGGTTCGGAAAAATAGAGTTTTAAAATATCTTCACCTTGTATGCTCCAATTTAAAAACTGCGGATTTTTCACATCCAAAAATAACTCTTTAATTGAGTTCGGTTCCCCTGGCGTTCCACCTTTTTCATCCACCGAAAAGCCCCAATTATTAATGTCGCCCGACATATTATCAACATCTTTTATCTCATAAGACCAGCCGCCATCTGACTTAAAACTACCATCACCAAACACCTGTTTATACTGCATTGATGAAACTACCTCATCATCACTATTAATTATTGCGACCGATGCCTCACTGTTTGGCAATGCAATCCAGCCTGTTATACCAACTACATTTGAAAAATCTGCCCAATTTTCAGACTGAGTTGCAGAAATTAGCACAAGATAATCATCAGGAAAAATAATTACATTTGGCATCGTAACCTCACGCTCTTGAACTCTAATTCTATACCCTTTTAATGAAATTGGGTATTCGCATCTGTTATATATTTCTATAAACTCAGAATTTGGCAATGCTACGACTGGATCAGGGTCAGGCATAATTTCTGAAATAATTATATCATAAGGCTGTGCCATATAATACCACAAATCATAAGGTCCAGATGGAATGGTATCTCCATTTTCTGAAATTACATTATTTAAGTAAAATTGAGAATTTTCCGCTAAGGGAAGACTGTTTTCTAAAATAATAGTAAAACAGCTATTAGTTTCGGAATTTATTTCTGAAATAGAGATGTTTTCATCAACAAAACTAAAATTACTACTAGAAAAATTATCTATCTCTTTGTTAAAACAAATCAAAAAATGTGACGCAGAAACAATATCAATATTTTCAACTTTTGCAGATAAATATTCTGACTCAATGATAGTTTTTTCAACGGAAATACTTTCGTCATCAACGATATTATCGATGGTTAAAAATTCTCCTTTGTTCCACTCAATTCCATTATTAAAAACTAAAGTGATTTTATAAGGATTTTCATTTATTTGAATCTCATCAGGCTTTGAATCATTAGACGAAATGAATGAATCATCGGTATAATCAAGTTCTTCAACAAGTCTTGAAAAAGTTAATTCTATTCTATATTTATTAATTACATTATAATTTTCTAATACAAAACTAGAATTATCCTTTGATTGAGAATTTTTATAAGTTGGTGTTGCAAAATTTTCATTTTCATCTGCCGATGCCCAATTACCTAGCTCATTTGCAGGTCTATCAAGATTTATTCTTTCAAGTGAAATGCCTTTTTTTGACTTTTCATTACTGGTGTGTAGAACTTCATTATATTCAAAAACATCAATCTCTTCAGCAATGATATTTGTTAGAAAAACTGTGCCGCCACTATTTACATAGTTTGGAAAACCGCTAATTTCATACACTTTCCAGCTATCTGCATTTTCATAATAATCAATTAATGCTTGCTTATCAGAAGTGAAAACAAGATAATCATTGGGAAAAAATGCTTTTTTATCTTCAGAAAGTTTTATGAGTTTTTCAGGTACACCATCTTGATTGTTTTTTGAAATATATAATTTCGATAAATCTATAATTTTATCACTTCTATTATACAACTCTACAAAATCTTTCACATCACCAGCTGGGTCATAAAGAAGCTCGCTAATAACAATATCTAAAGGCTCTGCCTCAATGGGGTTTGCAAAATAGAGAGGATTAGGAAAATCCATCACATTTCCAGTTAAATCTGTTGGATTTTTAAGAAGATTCAATTCATATTTTGTGTTTTCAGCAATATTATTTTTAAAATAGATAGAGAACTGAGACTGCGTTACGTTGTCCAACTCACAAGAGTCAATTTCAATATTTGGGATTATTTCAACATCTGATAAATCAGCAAAAAAACTGTTAGAAACTGGTTCAGAAAAGTGTAGTTTTAAAATATTCTCTTCTTCCAAAGTCCATTTTAAGAATAGAGGATTTTTTGTATCAGGAAAAACACCAGAAATAGAGTTTTCAGCACCGGGTGTTCCGCCACAGTTATTAACTGTAAACCCCCAATTATCTGAATCTCCAGATAAATTATCAACATCAATTATTTCATAAGACCATCCTCCATCTTGCTTAAAACCTGCCTCACCAAAAGAGCTGTCATATTGCAATGAGCAAATAAATTCATCTTCGCTATTAAGAAGTGTTACCGTAGCTTGTGAATTTGGCAAAGCAATCCAACTTGTAACTCCGACTACATTGGCAATATTTGTCCAATTTTCAACTTGAGGTGCAGGTACGCAAACTAAATAGTTGTTTGGCAATATCTCTGACTCAGGCAGTGTAACTTCTCGCTCCTGAACTATAATTTTATATCCTTTTAGCGAAATTGGATATGCTGTTCTATTATAAAATTCTATAAATTCAGAATTTGGTAATGCTACGACTGGATCGGGGTCAGGCATAATTTCTGAAATGATAATATCATAAGGCTGTGCAATATAATACCACAAATCATAAGGTCCAGATGAAATAGTATCTCCACTTTCTGAAAGTAAATCATTTAGATAAAACTGAACATTTTCCGCCAACGGAATATTATTATCTAAAGAAACAGTGAAACAGTTATCCGAAGAAGTTTGAATTTCATTTATTAATAAATCATCATTTAACCAACTAAAATTAGCTTCTGAAAAAGTGTCTATCTCCTTATTAAAACAGATAGAGAATTGTGATGCAGAAAGAACTTCAATATTTTCAACTTTTGCTGAGATATAATCAGATGTTATTGTCTCTTTTGATATTGCATTTCCATTTTTGTCAAAAATATTTTCTATTATCAGAGAGATTTCATTTTCCCAATCAATGCCATTGTAATAAATCAGTTCAAGTGAATAAGGTTTAGCTAGACTATTTATCTCATCAGGTTCTGTTCCATCATTAAGCAAAAAAGATTCATCAGAATATGTTAATTCAGCTACAAATTTAGAAAATGTGAGTTCTGTTTTGTATCTATTTATCACTTCATAACTCTCCAAAGCTGGTGGGATAGTGTCTTGATACACGTCGCCAGAAACTGAAAAATTTGCAAACCAGAAACGTGAACTGTTAGTTTTAGTATAGATACAGTTTAATCCAAACCATTCACCACTGAAGCCTTGATGGTTTTCATAAGTGCCCTCAACTTCCCAGCCAGAGCCAGTATCAACAGATAGAGTGATTTTACCACCTAATTCTCTTGTTACTTTTATTGTACCCGATGGATTTGATAAGTCTAGTCGTTTTAACTGACCTGAAATAAGTTCTGTATCATCATCACCTTTACGCTCCCAAAGAGATATATTATCATTTTTTGTTCCGATTTTGAGATATAATGAGCGTACAATGTTATCAGTGTCGCTAGAATTTGACACCAGATAAACAACTGCATAATTATTATCAGACGGATTAAACCCTAAACGGAAATTGAATTTCCACTCTGCACTCTCCATTGCCTGCGATTGAGTGAAAATTGCACTCGTCCCTGCAGCATCAGGACCAGCAAGTTTTAGCTCATTTACAATTGGCGATAAAACAACAAAATCATCAATATCACCAACCCATTGGGGGTTTTCTGTTATATTTCCATCAGAGAAATCATCTACAAACTGTGCAGAGATATAGAGCTGCGACAGAAAAAATATAGTTAAAGAAACAAAAAAATTCCTCATTATAGAGTTGATTTATAATTAAATGGTTAATTTTGCAATATAAATTATATACAAAATACAACATTTGTATTTAAAAATTACCAATTTTTTCAAATTTGTAAACATTTAATGACTATTCAGAGATGAAAGTAGCAATTGTAGGCGTCAGTGGCGCGGTAGGACAAGAGTTCCTGCAAATTTTAGAAGAAAGGGATTTCCCTTTAACAGAATTAGTATTATTTGGATCGGCTAGAAGTGCTGGTAAAACATATACCTTCAAGGGCAAAGAGATTGCCGTGAAGGAGTTGAAACATAATGATGATTTTAAAGATATTGATATTGCTTTAACTTCAGCTGGTGGTTCAATTTCTGTTGAGTATGCTGACACTATCACAAAGCACGGCGCTATAATGATTGACAACTCTAGCGCTTTCAGAATGGATGACGATGTGCCTTTAATTGTACCGGAAGTAAATGCTGAAAAAGCTGCAAACTTACCGAAAAATATTATCGCTAATCCAAACTGTACTACAACACAAATGGTTGTTGCACTAAAAGCAATTGAGAATGTTTCGCACATTAAGAGAGTACACGTTTCTACTTATCAGGCGGCTAGTGGTGCTGGTGCGGCAGGGATGGAAGAACTTGCATTGCAACACAACGAAATATATGAAGGTAAAAAACCAACTGTTGAAAAATTTCAACATCAATTGGCTATGAACCTTATTCCTCACGTGGACCAGTTTACAGAAAATGGATATACTAAAGAGGAGATGAAAATGTATAACGAAACTCGCAAAATTATGGGTACTGACATTCAAGTTAGTGCAACTTGTGTGCGTGTTCCTGTTATGCGCTCTCACTCTGAGTCAATTTGGGTTGAAACAGAAAATCCAATTTCTGTAGAAGAAGCTACTGAAGCATTCAAAAATGCTGAAGGAATAATCGTTATGGATAATAATGCACAAAATGATTATCCAATGCCTCTTTTCTTATCTGGAACAGACGAGGTTTATGTAGGTAGAATTAGAGCTGACTTAGCTAATCCAAATGGATTAACTTTCTGGACAGTTGCTGACCAAATTAAAAAAGGTGCAGCGCTTAATGCTGTTCAAATAGCTGAGTATATGATTAAAAATAATCTTATTAAGAAGTAAGGTTTTATTTTAAACCACATAGATAAACATAGGGTTTTATTTTACCGCAAAGGCTCAAAGAATGCAGAGTTTTATTTAAAATTTCTTTGCATCCTCCGCGTCTCTGCGGTGAATTTAAAATATCTTTTACCCCAAACCCCTCTTGCTTTCAGCTAGACAGAGTAAAGGGGCTTATTGCATACAGTTAATAGCTGTTTTCAAAAGAAAATCTCGAGCGTTTGGAAATAGAGGTTTTGTATAAATAGAATCCTACTTAGCTTGCTGGTAGCCCCCTTTAGGGGGTTGGGGGTTAAGAAATCCTACTATATTTAAACCACATAGATAAACATAGGATTTAGATTTTCAACAAAAGAGGATATATTTTTTATGACCCGCTTTCAGTTTTCATCTTTCCACTATCATCTAATAAGGGCGCCACATAGGGACGCCCCTACTCATCTTTTCGAAACATCTTATTAAAATTATCATAAACCACCCCCATCAACACCTCTACATCAACCTCAACTATCTGCAAAACAACTTTATAAATATCTTCAATTGAATGTTTACTTTGATCATCAGTTTCTAAAAAAATGTAACTCAAAGGTATATCTTTTAATGCTTTAGATATTTTGGTGTTTGGATTCATAATTGATGCACCAATTGATAGATATATCCCCTCTCGAATTAATGATTCTGCCAATTGCAATGAACCATTAAATCCGTGAATAATCCACGGCTGAGTAGGTTTTCGCTCTTTATGTAACTCTATTATCTCATTAAATGCACGTACACAATGCAAGATTATAGGCTTTTCATACTTTTCAGATGCGGCAATCTGCTGATTTAGTAATGACAATTGCTTTTCTATATCACCACCTTTTAGTTTATCTAACCCACATTCGCCAATTGCTATGAAAAATGGATTATCTATCACCTCTTGAGGAATGATAAATTCTTCAAAATCAGCTGAGTGCCACGGATGTATTCCATAGCTAAAATAACTTTTTGGCAATGACAAGGCTGTTGAAACATCAATATTTAATATTTCAACAACCTCATCATTATCACTTTTACTATGTGTATGAAAGTCTATATACTTATTATTATCAATCATTAAAACATAATCTCCTAATCTATAACTTCAATCCAAAAACCTGGTTCAGTTGAGCGGTTATTATAATTATACATATCTTCACAGACTACAGCTGGCTGATAAAACTTACCTGCAAAACTACTATGCACAACAGTTACAAATCTTTTAGTCTGTCCATAAAATAGCTCAAAGTAAGAGTTTATATGACTATCTCTTATGTCTTGAAACTTAGGTGTATCAATCATATATTTTTGAACAGAAGCATCCATTCGTGGGTTTCTAATTTGCCAACCAGACGGGCATCTTTGAACAAGAGCTAAATCCTCAATATTCTTAGGGGATTTATTTACAACTGTTGTTACAATCTTAAAGTCCTCACCCTTTTTTATATTTTTAGGGTCTAACTTTCCACCACTTAGATTTTGATATTCGACATTGATATGAATACCATTGCTCTCTTTTTTAGTGATAGTGTCTGTTGTAGGCTGATTTGTTACAATTAGATTTACAAATAGCTCACCGTCAGTCATATTTTTCACATCAACACTTCCTTTTTCAGGCATCTCTTTCTTAAACTCATATTTATAGACAGGCTTATCAAATTCAATAGTCAGCTTATCAACTTTTTTCAGCTCAATAGTCGCCTTGGCTTTTTTGGATTTTACATTTTGCTCACCTATAAATTTAGAAAGTGCCAAAAGACTGTAAGCCGTACTCTGTGTACTCATCCACTTATCGCCCTCCAACTCTTCTGCCAACTCTTGAACATACTGCATTGCAACATCCCTCTTATTCATCAATACGAGCGTTTCAATTGCCATTGCTAAATCCCTCTCCGGACTTCCATAAGTACTCCTATAGCTGCCCAAAGAACTATTATCCATCTGGCTTTCAGTAAATAGCTTCTCTCCCACATCTTTCATTCCTGAAATGTGATATGCCATTGACAAACGCCATTTAGCTTGCCAAGTTAGATTTGGCTGCTGTCGTAATCTATTCATTGCAGATATGTTTGGCTTATTTGCCAATGCTAAAGTGTAAAGTCTATACGCCTGCATAAAATCTTCGCCATAATATCGTCCAACAGTGCGAGGACTCCAGCTATTGGATGCTTTACTTTGATAATTCAACCACTCATTTTTAACATTAGGCTGAACAAAATAGCCAAGTTTTTCAGCCTCAATCAAGAAATGTCCAGCATAATTATTCAACCAATCATCACTATATAAATAGTTCATCCAACGAGAAAAAGAGCCATCGGCAAGTTGCATTTTCCTAATATTATCAATTGCATCTTTTACAATCTGCTGTGAATTAGTCTTTTGCCCAGGTGTTAAATCTGCCATCTGAACAAACAGCATATGAGCAAAAGCCTGTGATACAGAATGCTCTAAACCATAATAATAGCAATTGTCTATAGATTTAACTCTTGACTCTACGCTTAAATATCCAAGGCGACTAAGTTCAACAGCCACATTTGACTCTTTGCTATTTTTGTCAATGGTGAAGCTTAAACTTGTACTCTCTTTCTCTTTTAAATGCGCTTTTTGTACAGTTGTAAGAATCGGATTTGGATTAATAATTGGAATTGAAAACAACTCCCCGTGCTTATCGGAACTTGATGAAGCCGAAATAGAAACATTAGTGCTACCGGTCAGCTCAGAAGCTTTAACTCTGAAAAAGAGCGTTTTACTCTCTCCTTGATTAACAAATACTTTTTTAGACTTATCTCCTTTAATAGAAGCTAACTTATCAGTCTCTATTTTGACAGTAACTGTACTTTTTTCATTAGAAAAAATGGTTACAGGAATATCAATCTCTTCATTTATTCCCAAAAGTGGTGGAACGTTACTTTTTATCATAAGCGGTTTTATAACCTTAACGCTCTTATCTGTAGAACCGTGAGCAAAATTGTTAGTTGCAATAACCATAACACGAACTGCACCAATATAATTTGGCATTTCTACGTTATGCTTGTTTTTGCCACCTTTTCGAAGATTATATGGACCCATAAACTTAACTACAGGTGCAAAAGGATTAATTTTATTCCTTGCATCATCGCTCAGGCCCTCATCGTCACCACCAATGGTAAACATTTTCTCTATTTTCCCACCATATGCACCAAGCACATAATCATAAATATCCCAACTTTTTATTCCCAAAGCCTCCTTTTTATTAAAATTACTCCACGGGTCAGGAGTTGCAAAGCGCGTTAAATCAAGCAAGCCCTCATCAACAATTGCAATGGTATATGTCATATTCTGCTTATTTTCCTCTGATATTGTAAGTTGAGCTTTTTCAAGAGGTGCCCACTCATCTTTAGTTTGAATTTTTGGTTTCAAAATAGTTTCAGAAGAATAGACAGAAATTGGTTGAATACCATATAACCTAATTGGCAGGTCATTTTCCTTGTCTTTATATGGCTGTAACATACTGACAGACACATAAACATTAGGCGTCATATCATCAGTTACTTTAAAGCTATATTTTGTCTTTTCACTATCAGTATTTACCCACCAAGAGTTCACAACAGTAGTTCCGTTTTCTATTGTAACCAAAGCCCTACCACCTTTTGCAGATGGAAAACTGATTGTAGCTGTTTCGCCAACTTCATACTTATCTTTATCACTGCTCAACACCAACATCTTTGCAGCATCACTTCCAGCATCTCTACTCATCCAGCCAGGAGAATCTGCCCAAAAAGTGATAGTTGAAGAGTGTCCACTTGCTCTGTTTTCAATGCGGAGGAGATATCGACCCCAATCTTTCTCTTTAATTT